>DATGHU010000014.1 GCA_035307765.1 bacterium
GCGTCGGACAGGTGTGACTTGGCGGTTGCATCAGTTCGATTCGCCGTCTGGGGTGGGAATCCCTAGCATTTCGCACGTATCTCACCCAAGAAATCCTTATTTTACTTGGGTTTGCAGCAACGTATTTCATGGCGAACTAGACTAGCCGTATGGATGAGCCCGCACCTCCTGCCCGGCCGCTGGTGCTGCTCCTGGATCCCCGGGATACGAGCGCCATCGCGCTTGTGCCGATCCGGGCCGGCACCCGCGTTGAAGTTCGACGAGGCGACGCGAACGTGTATTTGGTCGCCGCAGCTTTAATCCCGTTCGGCCACAAGATCGCGCTGGTACCGGTGGCGGCCGGCGGCCCGGTGATCAAGTACGGCGAAGTGATTGGCTTCGCGACGTGCGAAATCCGGCCGGGACAGCACGTGCACGTGCACAATGTGCGGAGTGACCGGGCGAGGGTGCGCGATGCCTGAGTGGCCGCTGCCGTTGCTTCGGGGATGGCGGCACCCGGACGGAACGGTCGGCATCCGCCATCACTTGCTGGTGATCCCCTCGGTGATCTGCGCCGCCCAGGCGGCGCTGACGATGGCCGAGGGTGCCCCGGGTGCGGTGGCGATCGAGCATCAACACGGCTGCTCGCAGTTGGGCGGGGACGCGCATCTCACGGAGCAGGTGCTCACCGGCCTGGGGACCCACCCGAACGTTGCGGGGGCGCTCGTGGTCAGCCTTGGGTGCGAGACCGTCCAAGGGGTGGGGCTGCATCGGATGATCGTGCGTCGCGGGCAGCGGGCGGAGTTTGTGGGCATTCAGCAGTCCGGCGGGACCGGGGCGGCGGTGGCCGCCGGCCGACAGGCGCTCGACAGGCTGCGGGACGCCGCGGCCGGCGACCCTCAGGTCGCGGTCGGCTGGCCTGATCTTCGGGTCGGGGTCGAAGCCGCGTGGCTCGGCATTCCCGAGCCGCAGGCGCGTGTCTTCGTCGAGGTGATTGACCGCCTCCTCCGCGCGGGCTCGACGGTGATGCAGGCCGTGCCTACTGGGCGGCCCGATCTGGAGCGCAGTTTCCAGGATCGGATCCTGGGCATTGAGGGCCCGAAGGCGCGCGAGACGTCGACAATCTCGTATGCGACTCCCGCGGTCGATCGGGGGGTCTTCCTCATGGGAACCCCGGAGTCTCGCATTGCCCAGAAGACGGGGCTCGCGGCCGGGGGAGCCCACATCATCCTCTCGCCGCTCGTGGGTGGCTTGCCCGCGGGGTGCCCGGTGGCTCCGGTCGTCCATGTTGGGATCGCCCCGTACGCCCGGGCGTTCGCCGCGGACGTCGATGTGCTGCTCGACGAATCCCCGGCGCTCGGCGCAGCCGAGGCTGTACTGGTGGCGCTGACCGGCGCCTGCCGAGAGGAGACCGCCCTCGAGGCGATGGGCGATTTCGAGATGGCGATCCACAGAATCGGCCCAACGATGTAACGATGGACGAGATCCTGCTCTACCGGCGGGCGATGAGAGGGTGGGGGGCGCGGAACCACGTCCTGGTTCTCCCGCTCGTGGCGTCCGCCTCGGGCGTCGCACGGGCGATCGCCCGCGGGATGGGCGCGACATGGGTGGAGCACGACTACGAACCGACCTCCCACGACCTTCCCCAGAACCGCGAGCGCATCGCCCGCACGTTGGTGGGTTTTTCGGCGAACCCCAACGTGGCCGCGGTGTTGCTCGTCGCCGACACCCCCGACCGCGCGCCGTTGCTGGACGCGATCCGCGCCACCGGGCAGCGCGCCGATCTGGTGATCGTGGCAGAGGCCGGAGGTCTGCGAGGGGCCATCGAGCAGGGCCGTGCTCGCTTGGGCCCGCTGCTCACCGCTGCCGCCGGCTGCACGCGAGAGCGGGCGCCCGTCAGCGCGTTGATGTTGGGAACCGAGTGCGGGGGGTCGGATGCACTGTCGGGGATTACCGCGAACCCGGCGCTCGGCGCGGCGAGCGACCTGCTCGTGGACGCCGGGGGGGCGGTGATCCTCGCCGAGACCACCGAACTCATCGGGGCCGAGCACCTACTGGCCCGGCGTGCCACCAGCCCCACCGTGGCCGACGACATCTATCGCATCATCCACCGCTACGAGGACGTGGTGCGCGCGCACGGCGAGGACATCCGTGGTGCCAACCCCGCGCCGGGGAACATCGAGGGCGGGCTCACGACGATCGAGGAGAAGTCCCTCGGCGCGGCTAAGAAGGGGGGCACCCGGTCGATCCGACAGGTTGTGGAGTACGCTGTCCGGCCCGCGACCGCGGGGCTCGTAATCATGGACACGCCTGGGAACGACATCGAGCAGATGGTGGGAATGGTGGCTGCGGGTGCCCAGGTCGCCGCCTTTACAACCGGCCGCGGCACACCCACCGGCTCGGCGATCGTCCCAGTCATCAAGATCGCCACAAACTCGCATACGGCGACCCGCATGCGGGATAACATCGATCTCAACGCCGGGCTCATCCTCGAGGGCAGCGAGACGCTGGAGAGCATGGGGCAGCGGATTTACGATGCCATCCTCGCGGTGTCCCAGGGTGAGGCGACGAAGGCCGAACGCCTCGGACACCGCGAATTCTCGATCAGCCGGTACCCGTTCGCCATTCTCGATGCTGCTGGGGCTGGCGCCGGGCACCCCATCACCTGATGCAGGCCGCCGCCAATTCGATATCAGACAAGGGATTTCAAAACCCCAAAATTGCGGTGATTCCACAGCGCGCCAAAATCTGTTAGAGTAGTGGACGTGGGGACGTAGCTCAGCTGGGAGAGCGCCTGAATCGCACTCAGGAGGTCGGGAGTTCGAATCTCCTCGTCTCCACCAAGTAAATCAGGTCCAGCCCGGAGACATAGGTAACACTTTGTACTTAGGACATGGGTAACACTTTCGGCCCAAACGGATTGTCGAGCGGTTCAAGCACGCGCGTCTCCAGATCAAAGTAGCCCAAGTCATAATCCATAAAGCTGACCAGCTAGATGCCGTCGTGCACTTCTTTAATGCCGACGGCTTGTCCCGCAAAGACCTGGCTAAGCGATACGGCCGCCGGCTGCGGTCGGTGAGCCCCTGCATGCCGCATTCCTGATACCGATCGACGATCTTGTAGCCGGTCTTGCGGGAGATCCCAAACTCGCGGCACAATTCCGCTATCGGTTCGCCTCCGAGCCGACGAGCGACAAACCGCATTCTCTCGTCCATCACCGAACACTCCCTCCAGGGCATCTTCCCTCCCCCCTTTCAGGGAAGGAGTGTTACCCATGTGTCCGGTACAATCTGTTACCTATCTCTC
>DATGHU010000015.1 GCA_035307765.1 bacterium
GCGTCGGACAGGTGTGACTTGGCGGTTGCATCAGTTCGATTCGCCGTCTGGGGTGGGAATCCCTAGCATTTCGCACGTATCTCACCCAAGAAATCCTTATTTTACTTGGGTTTGCAGCAACGTATTTCATGGCGAACTAGATAGTAGAGATACCGGAAGGGGCTGTCGATGCCCCCGGACACGGTGACGAGCAAGGTCGTGACCACGAGATCCAACCCCACGGTCAGATCCGCCTGGCCCAGGCCGGTCACCCAGCGGGGGCCCGCCGCGAGCAGGATGACGTACCCTCCCAAGATCGCCAGGATCGGTGTCAGCACGGGGGAGGTGAGGGGGATGACCCCCACCCAGAGCGCAGGGATCACCGCGAGCAGCACCGCCAGGCGGACCAGGCTGGTCCACTCGTCGGCGCTGCCCGGGAAGAGGCCCCGGGGGGGCCAGGGGCGGACGGCTGCGCCGCCGCCGGAAGGGCGTGGCGCGGCCCCCTGGTCGCTACCGTGATCGATTGTCGTCATTGCCGGGCGAGTGCCACGCGGTCCGTCCTTGTTCAGTCTGCCATTCTTATGGGTGCCCCGGATTCCCCGGAAGGATGACCTGCCCCGATCCGCGGCATGCGCGGGATTCCGGGGGCGGCCGCGGCCGTTCTCCGCTGGGGATGAGATCATCGGGGAGGGGGACGGGCCGTCCATGAATCCCGCACGAGGACCGCGAACAGCATCCGAGACCGGCGCATCGGACAATGTGAGCCCGCCGGGGGCGGCCGCGATCCCGCATCTATTCCGCCCGCTCCGCCTCCGCGGGGTGACGCTGCGGAATCGCCTCGTGGTGTCGCCGATGTGCCAGTACTCGTGCGAGGCGCGCGACGGACTGGCCACCTCCTGGCACCTCGTCCACCTCGGGACGCGTGCGGTGGGGGGAGCGGGGCTCGTGTTCGCCGAGGCGACGGCGGTGACGCCGGAAGGGCGCATCTCCCCTCAGGACCTTGGGATCTGGTCCGACGCGCACGCCGAGGTGCTGGCGCCCATCGCCGCGTTCGTCAAGGCTCAAGGCGCGGCGGCCGGCATCCAGCTCGCCCACGCCGGCCGCAAGGCCAGCACGTCGAGACCGTGGGAAGGGTCGCGGGGACTCAGCGATGCGGAGGGGGGATGGGTGCCGGTCGGGCCCAGCCCGATCCCCTTCAGCGAGACCTACCGCACCCCGCGGGAGATGACGGGGCAGGACATCGCCGCGGTCGTCCGGGCATTCGCGGAGGCGGCGGACCGGGCTCGACGTGCGGGGTTTGACGTCCTGGAGATCCACGCGGCGCACGGGTATCTGCTCCACGAGTTTCTCTCGCCGCTGGCGAACCGCCGCACCGACGGGTACGGAGGGTCGTTCGAGCATCGCGGCCGCCTCCTGATGGAGGTGGTGGACGCCGTCAGGGCTTCCTGGCCGGAGGGGAACCCCCTTTGCGTTCGCCTCTCCGCAACGGATTGGGTCCCCGGGGGGTGGGACGCCGACGACAGCATCCGCCTGTCCGCGGAACTCGCCCGGCATGGGGTTGACGTGGTCGATTGCTCGAGCGGCGGCACCTCCCCCGCGCAGCAGGTGCCCCTTGGCCCCGGATATCAGGTGCCCTTCGCCGAACGGATCCGCCGGGAGGCGTCCGTGCTGACGATGGCCGTGGGGCTGATCACCACCGCCGAGCAGGCCGAGCGAATCGTGGCCAAGGGGCAGGCCGATCTCGTCGCCATGGCCCGCGAGTTCCTCCGCCACCCCTACGCCGCCCTGCACGCGGCGGCGACGCTGGGGAGCCCGGACGCGGCGGCCTGGCCGGCACAGTACCTCCGCGCCCGGTGACCCGAGCGCTACGGGGGGGAGAAGGGGGTCCGCCCGGGGCGTCCCCGCAGTCCGATGACCGCGCGCCCGCCGAGTGCGGCGATGGGGATGAGCAGGCCGGTCACGACCAGCAGATCCCCCGGCTGATCGTGGCGGGAGACCTCCAGGACCAGGATCAGGCCCGCGAGCACGAGCAGAGCGAGCGAGAGCCCTCTGTGGAACCGGCCGATCTCCGACTCGAGCCACGACTCCAGGTGGTGTTCCAGGACCCGCCCGTTCGCGGAGTCGGTGCAGAGCGGCTTCACCGGGCACCGGTTGCACGCGTGCGCCGGCGCGCGGTACCGGACGACGCGGCGGGCATGATCGATGCCCTGGCGGTAGAGATGCTCCCCCTGCGGGCACTCCCAGGCATCCAGACTCCGCCGGTGGGTGAACCCGGCCGCGTGGTAGCGATCGGCGCGCCGAAACGCGAACCGCGCGACCGTTTCCAGGCCGCCGGCGATGCCCACGAGCAGCACCGCGTATCCGGCCACGAGTAACGCCTCCAGGTGCACGCCCGCGAGCATCGTCTCAGGTCTGCGGGGATTCCGCGCGTTCCACGAACAGCACCGGCTGCGGTTCCTCCATCACGGCGGCGGGGGGCATGTGGCGTACCCCCAGCCAGCTGAGGTAAACGATGGGCAGCGTGCCCCCGGCAATGAAGACCATATCCCCCGGGAACCGCAGCCACTCGATCAGCGCGTTCGTTGTGTTGGTGAGGAACTTGAGCGATCGGGCGTCGAAATAGCCGTGGCTCACCGAGTAGTACAGTTGCAGGATGCCGAGCGGGAAGAGCGTCGCGAAGACCATCCACGCCAGGCCGAGGTTGAGCGACCAGAAACTGATCTGCGCCGCGCGGTCCGACCAGCGGGACTCGGGAACCATGTACCGCAGGCAGAACAGGGCCAGGGCCACGGCGAGCATCCCGTACACCCCCATCATGGCGGCGTGGGCGTGATTGGCGGTGAGCGCCGTGCCGATTTCATAGTAGGAGACGATGGGGAGGTTGATCAGGAACCCGAAGACGCCCGCGCCGAGGAAATTCCAGAACCCGACGGCCGCGAGGAACATCACCGCCCAGAAGTGCGGGAACGGGGTGGGGGACTGGGATCCCTGACGGACCCCCAACTGGAGGAAGCTCCAGGCGTCGAGGGTGAGGAAGGTCAGCGGGATCACCTCGGCGGCGGAGAAGAACGCGCCCAGGGCCATGTGCACCGCGGGTTCGCCGGAGAAGTAGACGTGGTGCATCGTGCCGATGATCCCGCCCGCGGAGTACAGCAGGATATCGAGGTAGCACATCGTCAGGGCCACCCGTTCGTGGACCACGCCGAGGAGGACGAAGAGGTAGGCGACCATGATCGTGGTGAAGAGCTCGAGGAAGTCCTCGACCCAGAGGTGGACGACCCAGAACCGCCAGAAATCGGTGGAGGTAAAGTGCGCGGAGGGCTGCGCCAGCAGGCCCACCGCGTAGAACGCGGGGAGCGACAGCGCGGAGAAGAAGAACAGCCACGGCATGTTCCCCAGGTGGTCCGATCGCAGGCGCCCCCGCAGCCCCCGGTAGAGGATCACCACCCAAAACCCCAAACCCAGGATCAGCAGGATCTGCCAGAAGCGCCCCAGATCCAGATACTCGAAGCCCTGATTGCCGAACCACTCCCAGTTCCGGTGGATCCACCCGTAGATCCCCGCGTACTCACCGGCAAGGCTGCCCGCCACGACGATCGCTAGCGCGGCGAGGAGGGCGTAGGCGAGGCGCTGCTGTCCGCGCGGCTCGTCGCCGGCGATCATCGGGACGAGGAAAATGCCGGCCGCCAGGTAAGAGATGGCGACCCAAAAGATGGAGAGCTGCAGGTGCCACGTCCTGGCCAGGTTGAACGGCAACACCCGGGCGAGATCGATCCCGAAAAACGTGGAGAGGTCGGCCCGATAGTGCTGGGTCGCCCCGCCCAGCACGGTCTGGAGCAGAAACAGCAGCGCCATCGTCAGGAAGAACCACGCGCAGGCGCGTTGGGAGGGGGTCAGCGCCACCGCGTCGGGGGCGCGGAAGGACAGGGGGTGCTGTTCCCGCCCGTGCCAGCCCAGGAAATTCCACCGGCCGAAGGCCGCGAGGAGGATGCCGATTCCCCCCAGCAGGACGATCAGCGAGAGCACGCTCCACACCAGCGTGTCGGCGGTCGGGTAGTTGTTGACGAGGGGCTCCGGGGGCCAGTTGTTGGTGTACGAGTACTGGTGCGCCGGCCGCAGGGCCGATGCCGCCCACGCCGACCACGCGAAGAACGCGGTGAGGCGCGTGATCGTCTGCGGATCGGTGATCGCCCGCGGGCGCAGCCCGGTGCGGGTGGTGGGGGCGGCAAAGAACTCCTGATAGTACCCCCGCAGCTCGTCGAACGCACGGGCCTGGGGCGTGGTGAACGCGAGCGTCCGGGTGGCGGCGTCGTACCGGTTGGTCTTGAAGTCGGTCGCGGTCAGCGTCCGGGCCTGGTCCGAGGCCACCCCTCCGTACTGATCGAGGACGATCAGCGCGGCGCGGTGCAGGTAGTCGGCGGTGTAGTCCGGTCCCAGGTACGCCCCGTGGCCGAAGATCGACCCGTACTCCATCAGGCCGTTGCGAAGAAAGGCCTCCTGCCCCAAGATGACGTCGGCGTCGGTGAAGAGGACGTGCCCGGCGGGATCGACGACCCGAGCCGGGATGGGGGGTTCGCCGGTGTATGTCCGGTACGCGAGCAGGCTCAGCACAAGAAAGCCGAACAGCATCACGAGAAGGACGGCCTGGATCCATCCGCTGGAGATGAGCAGGGGACGTTTCGCAGCGAGCATTTGAACCCTCCACGAGGCGGCGACATAGGCTAATTCTCCGGGGGCGTGCCATCATCCCGCGCGCTTGTGGGGGGCGTGATCGCGGCCGGGATGGGATCGAGGTATGATAGGGGACAGGGAAGACTCCGAGAGGTGAAGCCGTGTCGCCCACGATCCATGCGCTCGTCGGTGCCGCGATCGGGAGGTTTGTCCGGCACCCCGGGGAGGCGCTCCTCGCCGGGATCGCCTCCCATTCGGTCCTGGACTGCCTGCCGCACAAGGACTCCCGTCATCCCGCCGTGCTCCTCCTTCACGCCTGCGGCGTGCTCGGCGTCGCGGCGGCGGCCCTCACCGCGGGCGATTCCGCGGCGCTGGCAGGGGCGGTGGGGGGGGTGCTTCCCGATCTGGAGAACCTGCGCGAGAAGCCGCCCCACGACCGGATATTTCCGGGCCACCGCTTCCGCCACGACCGGTACCCGCTCGGGCCGAGCCTCGGCGCAGAGCTCCTGCTCGCGGCCGCCGCGGTGGTCGCCCTCGCCGCAACCCACCCCACCGCTGCCCCCGCGCCGCCCCATCGAAAAACCCTCCAAGGTGTGTTTAAATAGAGGCCGTGGTTTGCGAGGAGAACGATGCCCCACCAAGCGCTGGACCCCGTCGTGCCCCGTGATCCGGGCGGCACTTCCGGACGGCCCGGATCTCGCGAGGGTTGGGCGTTTCTTCGCGCGTGCCGGCGAGAGCCCACCGCCTACACTCCCGTCTGGCTGATGCGGCAGGCGGGCCGCTACCTGCCGGAGTACCGGGCGATCAGGGAGCGACTCGGCCTGCTCGAGCTCTGCAAGACGCCCGAGGCCGCGGCCGAGGTGACGGTTACGGCGGTCGACCGATTGAAGGTCGATGCGGCGATCATCTTCGCGGATATCCTGCTCGTCGTCGAGCCGCTCGGCCTGGGGCTGGAGTTCGTCGGCGGGGAAGGCCCGGTGATTCGGCACCCGGTTCGCACCCCCGCGGATGTCGGTCGGCTGCGGGGGGCGGATCCCGCGGAGAGCCTTGCCTTCGTGTTCGAGGCGGTCCGGCTGGCCCAGCGGGCGCTGGCCGGTCGTGTCCCGCTGATCGGGTTCGCCGGAGGTCCGTTTACCGTGGCGTCCTATCTCGTCGAGGGGCGTTCCTCGCGCGACTTCCTCGCCACGAAGACGCTGATGCATCATCACTCGGCCACGTGGGAGGCGCTGATGGACGCGCTCACCTCGCTCACCATCGGGTACCTCAACGGGCAGATCGCGGCGGGGGCCGACGCCGTGCAACTCTTCGACAGCTGGATCGGATGCCTGTCGCCCGACGACTACCGCCGCTTCGTCCTCCCGCACGTTCGCCGGCTGATCGGCGGCGTGACCCCGGGGGTTCCGGTGATCCACTTCGGCACCGGGACGGCCGGCCTGCTCGAGCTGATGGGGGAGGCGGGGGGGGATGTGATCGGGGTGGACTGGCGCGTCGACTTGGGCGCGGCGTGGCGCCGCCTCGGTGGGGGGGTGGGAGTCCAGGGGAACCTGGATCCCGCGCTGCTCTTGTCCGACCCGGACGACATCCGGCGCGGCGTGCGGGCGGTGCTCGGCAGCGCCGCCGGGCGGCCGGGGCACATCTTCAATCTGGGGCACGGTGTCCTCCCGAACACGCCCTGGCAGCACGCGGCGGCGATGGTGGAATTCGTGCACGAGGAGAGCCGGCGCTGAGATGGCGACACCCTACGGGGCGGTCTTGCTGATCGCGTTCGGCGGGCCGGATCGGATGGCCGACGTCCGGCCGTTCCTCGCCAACGTCCTGCGCGGCCGCCGGGTCCCCCCGGAGCGGGTCGAGGAGGTCGTGCACCACTACGAGATGTTTGACGGCCACTCGCCGCTCGCCGAGCACACCGTCCGGCAGGCCGAGGCCCTGCGGGCGGATCTGGACGCCCACGGCCCGCCGCTTCCGGTCTACGTCGGGATGCGGAATTGGACGCCCTACCTCCACGAGAGCCTGGCGCGGATGCGGGGGGACGGGATCCGCCGGGCGGTCGGCATCGTCATGGCCGCTCACCGCAGCTACTCCAGTTGGGAGCAGTACCACGAGAACGTCGCGGAGGCGCGCGCCCAACTCGGCCCCGAGGCTCCCGAGATCGACTACCTGGGGCCGTGGTTCGACCATCCGGGGTTCATCGAAGCTCAGGCCGACCGGGTCGCCGACGCGCTTCGGGCGATCCCGGCCGCGCAGCGTCCCGCGGCCCGGCTGATCTTCACGGCGCACAGCATCCCCGAGGCGATGGCCGCGGCGTCCCCGTACGTCACGCAGCTCGTCACCTCCGCCCGGCTGGTGGCGGGCAGGCTCAATCACCCCCGCTGGTCGGTGGCCTACCAGAGCCGGAGCGGCGATCCCCGGACCCCCTGGCTGGGGCCCGATGTGGCCGAGGTGATCCGCGGGCTGGGGGGAGCCGGGCCCGAGGTGGTGGTCGTGGTGCCGATCGGGTTCGTTTCCGATCACATCGAGGTGCTGTACGATCTGGATACCGAAGCCCGCGCCGAGGCGCGCCGGGCCGGGGTGGCGTTTCACCGGGCGGGCACCGTGATGGACCATCCGGCGTTCGTCCGGATGTTGGGGGATCTCGTCCGTGCCCGCGCCGCAGCCTGAGGACGTCCGCCCGCGCCCGATGCGGTCGAGGGCGGTCCGGATCGTGGTCGTGGGCGGCGGGATCGCCGGGCTCGCGGCCGCCCACCGCCTGGTCGAACTGGCCGCGGCCCAGCAGGTCCCGCTGGATCTCATCCTGCTCGAGGCGCGGGATCGGCTCGGGGGAATCATCGCCACCGAGCGGATCGAGGATTTCCTCGTCGAGGGCGGCCCGGACTCGTTTCTGGCCGAGAAGCCTTGGGCGAGCGCCTTGTGCGAGCGCCTCGGGATCGCGGACCACCTGATCCCGACCCGCGACACGCACCGGCGGACCTTCGTGGTCGACCGCGGGCGTCTCGTTCCGCTCCCCGACGGGTTTCTCGTCCTGGGCCCGAGCCGGCTGATCCCGGCGTGGCGGTCCCCCCTCCTGAGCTGGCGGGGGAAGGCGCGGATGACGATGGAACTCCTGCTCCCGCGCGGCCGGGTGGATGGCGATGAGAGCGTGGGCGGGTTCGTGACGCGCCGGTTCGGACGGGAGGTGCTCGACCGCGTGGTGCAGCCGCTGGTCAGCGGGATCTACGGGGCGGACCCCTCGACCGTCAGCCTGGCGGCGACGATGCCCCGGTTCATGGAGATGGAGCGCCGCTACCGCAGCATCACGTGGGCGCTTGCGCGGTCGAGGGCCCGGCGCCGGGGGGCGGCCGGAAGCGGTCCGCGCTGGAACCTGTTCGTCACGCCGGCGGAGGGGATGGAGGCGCTTGTGACGTGCCTTGCGCGACGGCTCCCCCCGGCGTCGCTGCGGCTCAGACGCCGGGTCACCGCGGTCGGGCAATCCGCCGGTCCCCACCCGTGGCGCGTCGACCTCGTCGATGGAACCGCGATTATGTCTGACGCCGTGATCCTCGCCACCCCCGCGCCCCGCACGGCGCGCCTCGTTTCGTCGGTCGATCCGGAGCTCGGCCGGCTCCTTGAGGCGGTGCCGTACGCGTCGTCCGCGACCGTGACCCTGGCGTACCGGCGGACCGACCTCCGGCACCCCTTGGACGGGTTTGGGTTCGTGGTCCCGCAGACCGAGGGGCGTCCCGTTCTGGCGTGCACGTTCTCGAGCGTGAAGTACCCGGGGCGCGCCCCGGACGACCACGTGCTGCTGCGCGCGTTCATGGGCGGGGCCGCCCACCGGGGGCTGCTCGATCGCGATGACGAGTCGCTGGTGGCGTCGGCCGCCCAGGAGTTTGCCGCGCTGCTGGGGGTCCACGCCCCCCCGCGTCTCGCGCGGGTGCACCGCCACGCGGCGGCGATGCCGCACTATTTGGTCGGCCACGCCGAGCGCGTCGCCGCGATGCGGGCGCATGCGGCCCGCTACCCCGGTTTGGCTCTGGCAGGCAATGCCTACGAGGGGATCGGGATCCCCGACTGCATCCACTCGGGGGAGGTGGCGGCGGAACAGGTGATGGCCGCGGCTGCCGGCCGTCCCGACAAGGCTCCGGCCCCGGCGTTCAGGGTGTCGCCGATCCGCTGAGGGTGCACCTGACGCGGCTTCGCCGCGGGCCTCTCCGGCGGAGTCTGAGGGCTAGAGCGTGCCGGTGAGCCTGGGGTCGAGTGCGTCGTGTAGCCCGTCCCCGGCCAGGTTGAAGCTCAGGATCATCAGGGCGATCGCCACCCCGGGAGCCAGGGACGCCCAGAACGCCGTGATGAGGTACTTGTAGCTGTCCGAGAGCATCGCCCCCCATTCCGGGGTGGGGGGTTGGGCCCCCAGCCCGAGGAAGCCGAGGGCCGCCGCGTCCAGGATCGCCCCGGCCACCCCCAGGGTCGCCTGGACGATCAGCGGGGACGCCGCGTTCGGGAGGATCGCCCGGAGCAGGATCCGCCAGCTCCGGGCACCGGCCGCCCTCGCCGCGGTGACGTATTCGTGCTCCTTGATCGAGAGCGTCGACGCCCGCGCCACCCGGGCGTACACTGGGATGTTGACGACGCTCACGGCGAGGATCGTGTTGTTGAGCCCGGGGCCGCGCATCGCGACGATCCCGATCGCCAGGATCACGGACGGGAAGGCGAGCATGACATCCATGACCCGCATGATCAGGCCGTCGGCGCCACCCCCCACGTACCCCGCGGTGATCCCGAGCAGCGAACCGGTTACGAGCGCCCCCGCCACGGCCACCAGTCCGACGCTCATCGAGATCCGCGCCCCGTAGAACACCCGGCTCAACACGTCGCGCCCGAGTTCGTCGGTTCCGAGCCAATGCTGCGCGCTGGGCGGCTTCAGGCGATCCAGGAGGTTCTCGTCGTCGATCCCCTGCGAGGCGATCTTCGGCGCGAAGATCGCGATCGCGGTGAACAGGACGATCAGCACGAACCCGGTCCGCGCGTTGCCGTTCCGCCAGAACCGCCTGGCGCCCATCCGGAACGCCGACCGCCCGGGGCGTCGGCGCTCGACGGCGGCGGTCAGGCTATGCGTAGCGGATTCGGGGGTCGAGGAAAGCATACAGGACGTCGACGAGGAGGTTGACGAACACGAACACCAGCGAGAAGAGCAGGATCCCCGCCAGGATCACCGGGTAGTCGCGGAAGAGGATCGAGTCGTACATAAAGCGCCCCACCCCCGGCCAGGAGAAGATCGTCTCCGTCAGGATCGCCCCGGTCAAGAGGGACCCCACCGAGAGGCCGATCACGGTGATGACGGGCAGGAGGGCATTGCGCAGCCCGTGTCCGATGATCACCGCGCGGCCGGCGAGGCCCTTGGCGCGTGCCGTGCGGATGAAGTCCTGATGCAGCGCGTCCTGCATCGACGCCCGGGTCATCCGCGCGATGATCGCCGTGGAGTAGCTGGACAGGGTGACGCTCGGCAGGATGAGGTGGCGGAACGAGTCCACCGCGGCGGGGAAGTTCCCCGTGAGCAGTCCGTCCAGGATGTCGATGTGGGTGATCGATCGGAGCGTGAAATCGACCCCCAACTGCCCCGAGGTGGGCAGGACGTGGAAGTAGACGCTGAAGATGTAGACGAGCATCAACCCCAGCCAGAAGACCGGCAGCGACACGCCGGCCAGGGCCACCGCCATCCCCAGCCGATCGAAGACGGAGTTGGGCTTGGCCGCCGACACGATGCCGATCGGGATCCCCACGATTAGGGCGACGGCGCTGGCCCCCAGCGCGAGCTCGATCGTCGCGGGAAATCGCGGCAAGAATTCCACGATCACCTGGCGGTGGGTCTCCAGCGACTCCCCCATGTCCCCCCGGACGGCGTGCCACAGGTAGATGCCGTACTGCACCGGGAGCGGCCGGTCCAGGCCGAACTCATGCTGGACGCGCTTGATCGAGTCGGGGCTGGCGTGCTCGCCCAGGTAGACCGTCGCCGGATCGCCCGGGATGAGGTGAATGAGCAGGAATGCCGCCGCGGAGACCCCGAGGAGGATGGGGAGGAGGGCGATCGTCCTGCGCAGGATGTAGCGGCTCACGCGTTTTCTGCGATTCGGCGGGGGGCCTCGGGCATCGGCCCCAAGCCCCCCGCCGGTTCTCCGTTCGACGCGCTACTTGAGGGACACGGTCTCCATGTACTCGTTCGCGTCCGGCTGCCCGACCAACCCGTCGACGTTCTTGCGCATCAGGATCGGGACCTTCGCGTGCGCGATCGGGACGTCCCGGTAGTCGTCCACGATCAGCTGTTCGGCCTGCGCGTACATCTTCGCCCGCTCCGCCTGGCTGACGGTGACCTTCGCCTTGTTGATCAGGTCGAAGACCGCCGGGTTGTTGTACGAGAGGTAGGCGTTGTTCGGGTCGTGCTTGGGGAAGAAGTACCCGAGCCAGTCGTCTGGATCGCCGTTGTCGCCGATCCACCCGATCATGAAGATCGGGAACTTGTTGGTGTTGCGGTCCTTCAGGTACGCGGCCCAGTCCTCGGTCATCAGGTGCACCCGGATGCCGATCTTGCCGAGGTCGCTCGCGATCGCCGTGCCGATCTCCTTGCCGTTCGGGAAGTAGGGACGGCTCACCGGGATGTACCAGAAGTCGAGCGAGAACCCGTTCGGATACTGCGCCTCGGCCAGGAGCTGTTTAGCCTTGGTCGGGTCGTAGCTGTACCCCTTCCAGTTGGGGATTCGGCCCCACATCAGAGGCGGCATGTGCTGCTGGGCCACCTCGCCGTACCCCGCGTACAGGCCCTGGACGATCGCCTGGCGGTTGATGGAGAGCGCCACGGCCTCGCGGATCCGCTTGTCCTTAAAGATGTCGTTGTTCATGTTGAACCGGACCCAGCCGGTGTCGAACGCCGGCCGGAAGCCCGTCTTGAGGTTCGGGTCCTGCTGCGCCGCCTTGACGTCTTCCGTGTTCGGCAGCTCCATCGCCTGGATCTCGTTGGCCTTGAGGGCGAGGAAGCGGGCGGCGTTATCCTTCATCACCCGCATGATCACCCGCTTGGTCTTGGGCAGCCCCTTCCGGAAGAAGGTGGGGTTCGCCTCCAGCGTGATGTGGTCGTCCCGCACCCACTCCACGAATTTGTAGGGGCCCGTCCCCACCGGGTGCTGGCCCACGCCCTCCCCGCCGTACTGCTTGAATGACGCCGGGCTGGCCATATCGAACGCGATGATGGAGAGGTTGTACAGCAGCGGGGCGTTCGGCTGCTTCAGCACGAGCTGGAGCGTGTAGGGATCGGCGACCTTGGCCTCTTTGAAGGAGTCGGCCATGAAGTCGTTCCAGTACTCGAAGTCGAGTCCCTTGGCGGTGGTGTGAAAGGGGTTCTTCGGATCCGCCATCCGGTCGAAGTTGAACTTCGCCGCCTCGGCGTTCCAGGGGGTGCCGTCCTGGAACGTGACGCCCTTGCGCAGCTTGAACGTCCAGACCAGGCCGTCCGACGACACCGACCAACTTTCCGCGAGGTCGGGCTCAACGTCGGTCCGTCCGGCCTTTGCCCGGACCAGCAGGTTGTAGATCTGCGTGGTGACCTCGGAGGTCTCCCCGTTGGAGCTCACCTGGTTGTCCAGGGTATCCGCGTCCCCGGACTTCCCCCAGATGAAGGTATCGTTGGATTGCGCGGCCCATCCCTGGCGGGCCGCCGGAGAGAAGAGGAGCCCCGCGAGCAGAAATCCGATCGTCGCCAGGGCTACCGTCCCGCCCCTCGAGAACCATGCGTGCTTGACCATAATTTCCCCCTGCAATTTGGCATCGGGCGATGAAGCATCCGTCTATTTCGGGTGGGCTGTTCTGTAGTCCTTTATATTGTACGCACGCGGGAGGCGCGGGCAATCTGAGGCGGGGGGAGGGGTGGGGCCGTAAATCGAGGGGGCGGCCGGGCTCCCTGTGCTATAATGGAATCGGCTGTGAAGGGGATAAGTACGCCGGTCGGCAGCCGAATAGAGAGGCGGGGTCCAGGCTGAGAACCCCGCCCGGGTGCCCGGCAGAAGACCACCCCAGAGCCGCGGGCGGTCTCGAAGCCCGCCGGGTGCGCCCGAGACCGCGCGGCGAGGGCCTCCCACTGAGGGAGGAAGATGGGTGGAACCGCGGTCGCCTCCGTCCCATACGGACGGGGGCGATGTTATTTCTGGCGCCCGCCCCCACGCGCCCGCCGCCTGGGGACGCGTGGCGGGCCGAGCGCGGCGGGAGGGGAAGCGATGGCAGAGGTGATGGTGAAGTTTTCGGACGGGTCAGCCCGCCGCTATCCTGCCGGGACGACGCTTGCGGCGGTCGCCCGGGACCTGGGGCGCCGGGACGTGTTGGCCGCCCGCGTGGACGGGGCCGCCCGCGACCTGGCCACCCCCCTCGGGGCGGACGCCGTCGTGGAGTGGCTCACCTTTGCCGACCCGGGGGGCAAGGAAGTTTACTGGCACAGCACGGCCCACCTGATGGCCCAGGCCGTGAGGGAACTGTTCCCCGAAGCCAAGCTCGCGATCGGGCCGCCGATCGACGACGGCTTCTACTACGATTTCGACATCGGGCGGCCGTTCACACCGGAGGACCTGGGGAAGATCGAGGCGCGGATGCGCGCGCTGGCGGAGCGGGACGAGGCGATCGAGCGCGTCTCGGTCAAGCGGGACGAGGCCCTCCGCGCGTTCCAGAGCGCCGGGGAGAAGTACAAGGCGGAGCTGCTCGAGGGGATCCACGACGATCCGGTGAGCTTCTACCGCCAGGACGGGTTCCAGGACATGTGCCGCGGCCCGCACCTCCCGTCGACCGGACGGATCGGGGCGGTCAAGCTCCTCAGCACTTCCGGAGCCTACTGGCGGGGGGACGAGCATCGGGAGATGCTTCAGCGGATCTACGGGATCTCGTTTCCCACCTCGCAGGAGCTCGACGCCTACCTGGCCCGCCTGGAAGAAGCCAAGCAGCGGGATCACCGCAAGCTGGGCCGCGAGCTGCAGCTGTTCGCCTCGGTCGAGGAGGTGGGGCAGGGTCTGCCGCTGTGGCTGCCGCGCGGCGCGACCGTGCGGCGGGTGCTGGAGCGGTACATCATCGACCTTGAGGAGAGCCTCGGCTACCAGCACGTCCGCACCCCGGACCTCGCCAGCATCGAGCTGTACAAGATCAGCGGGCACTGGGACCACTACCGCGAGAACATGTACCCGCCGATGAAGGTGGATAACGAGGAGTTGGTCCTGCGCCCCATGAACTGCCCGCACCACATCATGATCTACAAGCATCAGCAGCGCAGCTATCGCGACCTGCCGGTTCGGATCGCCGAACTCGGCAACATGTACCGCTACGAGCGCTCCGGGGTGCTGTCGGGGTTGGCCCGTGTGCGTGGGATGACGCTCAACGACGCCCATATCTTCTGCCGCCCCGACCAGCTGCTGGACGAATTCGTGGCGGTCGTGCGCCTGATCCAGCGGGTCTACACCGATCTGGGACTGCGGGACTACTGGTACCGGCTGTCCATGCGCGACCCCGCCGACCGCGTGAAGTTCGTCCAGAACGACGCGATGTGGGACCTCGCCGAAGAGCGGCTGCGCGAGGCGATGCGCAACCTCGGACTCAAGTTCGCCGAGGCCAGGGGCGAGGCATCGTTCTACGGACCGAAGTTGGACGTGCAGGTCCCGAACGTGATGGGCAAGGACGAGACGATCTCGACCGTGCAGATCGATTTCTACCTGCCCGGGCGCTTCGGGCTCGAATTCATCGGCGAGGACGGCCAGCCCCACCAACCGGTGATGATACACCGGGGGGTGATCAGTACCTTGGAGCGGATGATGGCGTTCTTGATCGAGACGTACGCGGGGGCGTTTCCGCTCTGGCTCGCGCCGGAGCAGGTCCGCGTGCTGCCGATCGCGGACCGCCACCTCGCCTACGCGCGGCGGGTTCAGGAGGCCCTCCGGGCGAGGGGCATTCGCGCCGAAGTCGACCACAGCAGCGAGCGGACCGGCCACAAGATCCGCGAGGCGCAGCTGATGAAGGTACCGTACATGCTCGTGGTCGGCAATCGGGAGGAAGAGCAGGGGACGGTCGCCGTGCGCAGTCGCGGCACGGGTGACGAAGGGGTCCAGCCCCTGCAGGCGTTCGGGGACCGACTCGCCGGAGAGGTCGCCGCGAAGCGCTAGGGGCGGCGCGCGGCCCCTCGGCGCGCGGGGAAGCCGCCGCCGTCGGGCTGGCGCGACCGGATGTGCAGGGTGAGGGTGACCGGATCCCGGGCGACGAAGATGAAGGCCCGCGGGTACGGGATCTGATAGTCCGCCATCCGGATCGTTGTCGTGGCATCGGCGAGATATTCGTGGGCGAGCGCCGTCACCGTCGCCGCGAACTCCACGTCGCGGGTCACGTTGCGGATCGTCAACGTCCCGCGGACCGCCGCCGGGAACGGGTGGACGCCGAGCCCGGGGGTCGCCGTCACCGTGCCGGCAAATGTGATGACGGGGTACTGTCGGGTCTGCAAGAACGTCGCCCGCATGCTCGCGTCGCGGAGCGCGTTCCCCGTGGTGATGGTCCCGGTGTCGATCGTGGCCGCCACCCGGGCGGCGTAGGTCTCTCCGGCGGCACCCGCCGCCACCGCGACGCGGCCGGTGACCTGCGTCGTCCGGCCCGAGAACCCCCCGCGGTTGTCCGGGACGGCGAAGACGATCGAGGAGTCCCCCGGCACGATCTCGAACGTGCCGGTGGGAATCAGCCCCAATCCTTCCGCGACGGATGGCGCGAACAGCATCGTGATCAGCAGGCCGCCGATGAGCATCGATCCGACACGCATCGTCCGCTCCTCCCCTCGATCCCACCCTACGCTTTACCCGGATCCTGTATCCGCCCGGTCACGCTCCGCGGGAGACGGCACGTGACGCGCCCCGCCCCTCCACGCCGGCCGGCTCCACCCGCCCCGCGCGCGCGACCGGGGGCGGCGACGCCGACGGTGTATCTTCTGATCGGCGAGGAGGACTGGGCGGCCGAGGCGGCGCTGGGGCGGATTCTGGACGACGTCCTGCCGGCCGGCGAGCGCGATCTCAACCTCGACATCGTCGACGCCGGGGAGACCCCGATTCAAGACGTCATCACCCGCTGCGAGACGCTCCCGTTCTTCGGCAGCCGCCGGGTGGTGGTGGTGCGCCGCGGCGAAGCATTCCGTGTTCCCGACCAGGACGCCCTGGCCGACTACCTTGATCGCGGGTCGCCGCCGTCGGTCCTGGTCGTCGTCGCGGAGAAGCTCGACAAGCGTCGTCGCCTCTTCGGGGTCCTTCAGCGCGTGGGACGGGTCATCCCTTGCGATCGACTGCATCCCGAGGCACTTCCCGCTTGGATCCGCGCGAGGGTCGAACAGGCCGGCAAGACGATGGCCCCCGAGGCGACCCAAACGCTGGCGATCCTGGTGGGGGGGGCGCTGCGGGAACTGGCGTCGGAGATCGATAAGCTCACGACGTACGTGGGCGAACGCACGACGATCACCACCGAGGATGTCCGTGCCGTGGCCAGCCACGTGGCGGAAGTCACGGTGTTCGAGCTGATGGATGCCGTGGGGCACCGGCAGGCCGGACGGGCCCTCAGGCTGCTGCAGGTCGTGCTGGCCGAGGAGGCGCCGGTGAAAGTCCTCTTCATGCTCGGGGATCAGATCCGGATGCTGCTCCGCGGCAAGGCCCTCCTGGAGCGCGGGGCGGATGAGGCTGAAGCGCGCCGGGTGCTGGGGGGGCGGTATTGGCTGTGGAGGCAGCGCCGCCTTCAGCCACAGGTGGCGGCCTTTAGCCGTCTGGATGTCTCCACCGTCCTGCAGCTCCTCGTGCAGACGGACACCGAGATCAAGACCGGGCAGAAGCCCCCGCGGCTCGCTCTCGAGACCCTGATCGTCGGACTCTGCGCTTAGGGCGCGCACGCCGAACCCGTCGCCCGGGCGGGGTAATTAGGCGGGCGCGGTGGTGGGCTGGTGGGCGAGGCGTCGAATCAGCCGCGATTTGCTTCGGGCTGCGGTGTTCGGGTGGATGATCCGCTTCCGGGCCGCGGCGTCCAGCTGCCGGATCGCGGCGAGGACCTCCGGGGCGGTGGCGGTGGATGCCTGCCGGGCGTGCTTCACCAACGTTTTGATCCTGGAATGCACCGCCTGATTCCGGGCCGTCCGCTTGATCGCTTGACGCTTTCGCTTCAGGCCGGACTTCGTGCGCTTCGCCAACCAGGCACCTCCGCCGTCACACCCCCGGTCCGAGTCGCGCGCGGATCTCCCGGCCGGGGCAGGCGAGGCCAATTGTAGCACAGCGTCGGTCGTTCGGACAACCGACGGCCCTCGTCCTGTGGTTGTTCAATGAATCTATCACCCCGTAACTGTTCAGTGATTCTGTCACCCGCGAAATGTGACCGGCCGCTGAATCCGTCACCACCGATGAGTCCGCCGCTCGGTGGGCCTCCGGGGACCGATCGAGGCTGTGCTATAATGACGACCAGATGTCGACCGGACCATCCGAGCCGGCCACGAATCAGCGCGCGTCCGCTGCCGGAGGCCTGGCCCGGGCGGCCGGCGTGATCGCGGTCAGCACCATCGGCAGCCGCGGGCTGGGCCTGATCCGCGACGTCCTCATCGCCGCCTTCTTCGGTGCCACATCCGCCAAGTCCGCGTTCGTCATCGCCTACTCCATCCCGTTCTTCGTTCAGCGACTGCTGGTGGGGGGGATCCTCAGCGTCGTCTTTATCCCGTCGATCAGCGAGTTGTTGGTCAAGGGCGATGCGGAGGAGACGCGCCAGGTCGTCACCAGCACGCTCAACCTGGTCCTGATCATCGGCCTCGGCATGGTCGTCCTGGGCGTCCTGGCGGCACCGATCCTGGTGCCGCTCGCCGCGCCCGGGTACCTCCGCACGAACCCCTCGGTGCTGACGACGGCGGTGAGCCTGACGCGCGTGATGTTTGTGTCGATGGTCTTCCTGGCGTTGTCCGGATTTGTCACCGGGTTCCTCAACGCGCACCATCGGTTCACCGCGCCGGCGATGGCCCCGTTGGTGTTCAACCTCGTCATCATCGCCTCTGTCCTGGCCCTCGGCACCCGCCGGGGGATCCTGGGTGTGGCGATCAGCTTCCTGGCGGGGTGGGCGGCGCAATTCGCCGTCCAGCTGCCCACCGCGCGGAGGCTGGGGCTCCGCTGGGGGACGACGCTCAACTTGGGGCATCCTGTGCTCCGCGAGATGGGCCGGCTGGCCATCCCGGCGATGCTCGGGCTGGCGGTGATTGAGATCAACTCGAACGTTGCCCGGTTCTTCGCGTCGTTCCTTCCGCCCAAGCCGGGCGTGGACTATGTGGCCGTGCTGGACTACGCCTTCACGATCAACCAGGCGCCCGTCGGCATCTTCGCGATCTCGCTGGCCACGGCCCTGTTCCCGACCATGGCCCGTCGGGCAGGGGGAGGCGCCGCCCTGCTGCGCGAGACGACCTCGCTGGGCCTGCGCGGCATCCTGTTCACGATGATGCCGATGACGGCGGTGATGCTGGCGCTGAGCGGCCCCATCGTCCGCGTCGTCTTCCAGCGCGGAGCGTTCGACCCGAGCGCCACGCACGCGGTGGCCCTCGGGCTCGTGGGGTTTGCGGTGGGGAGCGTCCCCTACGCCGCCTATTACGTGGTGACCCGAACCTTCTACGCCCTGCACGATACCCGGACCCCGGTCCGGATCGGCGTCTACATGATCCTGCTCAACGCGGTCGGGGATGCCGTGCTGATGCGGTGGTTCGGCCATACCGGGATTGCGCTGGCCACGTCGCTCGTGGCGTTTGCGAATGTCGGGAGTCTCCTGGTTGTCCTCAGGCGGCGCCTGGGCGGGGTGGACGGAGCGGCGGTCCTCGGCACGGCCGTCCGGACGGGGGTGGCCGCCGCGGTCCTGGCGGGCGTCGCCCTGGGTACATTACAGGCGGTGGGGCGGGTGGTCGATGTCGGTCGGTTCTCGGGCGCGGCGCTCCAGCTCCTCGCCGCCCTCGCCGTGGGGGGAGCCGCCTACCTGGGGGTGTGCGCGCTGCTCGGCGTACGGGAACTGGCGCTGTTCGGCACGGTGTTTCGGCGAAATCGGGGGGACGCTCCGACCGCGGGATGAGGAACGGATCCGCGGGGATGCCTTGACAGTTTTCTTCGGTGGATGCTAGGCTGAACCAAGACGCTAGCACTCTATGTCCTCGAGTGCTAAACGGGGGAGTGCCGCGGTGCCGGAGATGGACGGCCGAAAGCGCGACATCCTTAAACTGGTCATTGACGATTACGTCCTGACCGCAGAGCCGATCGGCAGCGAGGCGGTGTCCACCCGCCACCGGCTGGGGGTGAGCTCCGCCACGGTGCGAAACGAGATGGCCGCGCTCGAGGAAATGGGGTATCTCCGGCAGCCGCACACGTCGGCCGGCAGGATTCCTACCGAACAGGCGTACCGGGTGTACGTGGATTCGATGATCAAGGAGGAGCAGATCCCCGCCTGGGAGCGCATGGAGATCCGCCGTACCCTCTCAAGCGTCGAGCCCCAGCGCACCGTCGAGCAGGCCGCGCATACCCTGGCCTCGGTGACCGAATTCGCCGCGGTGGCGGCGTCGGTGACCACCGGGGCGCAGCGGATCCGGCATCTGAGCCTGATCCCCCTCTCGCCCCATCGCGCCATGGCCGTGGTGGTCACCGATGAGGGGGTGTTCGAGGGGAAGACGATGGAGTTCGCCGCGCCGATCTCGCCCGACGATCTTGACCGCCTCTCCCACGAGATCTCCCGCCGGGTCGCCGGCATGTCGCTGAACGACCTCACCGATCGGAAGCTCACCGACGTGATCGGGGACGCGGCGCGCTACCAGCGGGTCGTCGATGAGGTGGCCCGGCTCCTGCGCGACTCTCTGGCGCGGACGCCGGGTCCCGTCTACTCCGATGGGAAGGCGAACATCCTGAAGCAGCCGGAGTTCCAGGATGTCCGACGCGCTCAGCCGGTGCTCTCCGCGCTCGAGCAGAGAGACATCGTGGTGGAGCTGCTCCGCCCGGGAGATACGGGGGAACGGGTGCGGATCGCGATCGGGACCGAGAACAGGCGGGAAGAAATGAAGGAATGCAGCGTGATTACCGCGACCTACTTCGTCGATGACCGCCCGGCGGGCGTGGTCGGCGTCATCGGCCCGACGCGGATGCGATACGGGAAGATCGTCAGCTTGCTGACGTTCCTGGCCGATAGCCTCGGCGAAGCCCTCCAGCAGACGTAAGCGGGCGAGATGGCGCGGCGCGACCTATACGAGGTTCTCGGCGTTTCTCGTTCAGCCACCGGCGAGGAGATCAAACGGGCGTTTCGCCAGCTCGCCCGCGCGCACCATCCCGACGTCAGCCAGGACCCCCAGGCCAGCGAACGCTTCAAGGAGATCAACGAGGCCTACCAGGTGCTGGGGGATCCTGAGCGGCGAACCCTCTACGACCGCACGGGCCAGATCGGGTCCGCCGGTCGGGACGGGGGAGTCAGTCCCTTCGGGGGCACCCCGTTCGAGGATATCTTCGATATGTTCTTCGGGCGGGAGCGCTCCGCCGGCGGCGAGCCGGGGCCGGAGCGCGGCAGCGATCTTCGGGTCAGGCTGGAGGTGACCGTCGAGGCGGCCGCGGCCGGGACCGAAACACAGATGACGATCACCCGCGAGGAGACCTGCCCGGTGTGCTTCGGCACGGGGGCGGAGAAGGGGGGATCGGCGGAACCCTGCGCGACCTGCCGCGGCGTCGGCCAGGTCCGCTACAGCCGCCGGACCGCGTTCGGGTCGTTCGCGCAGGTCACCGCCTGCCCGCAGTGTGGGGGGGCGGGAAAGGTCATCCGCCACCCCTGCCCGGAGTGCCGGGGGAGCGGCCGGGCCCGAGCCAGGCGCGAGATCACGGTGAAGGTGCCGGCCGGGGTGGAGGACGGGACCCGCCTTCGCCTGCAGGGCGAAGGGGAAGCGGGCATGCGCGGCGGCGAACGGGGCGACCTCTACGTCGACCTGACGATCGCGTCCCACCCCGTGTTCACGCGCCAGGGACGGGATCTCCACTGCGAGGTGTCGATCTCGGTCACGCAGGCGGCGCTGGGCGATCAGATCGAGGTGCCGACGCTGGACGGCCCGGCCCCGCTCGCCATTCCGCCCGGCCTGCAGACGAGCAGCACGACGACGCTGCGGGGGAAGGGCATGCCGACCCTCCGCGACGGCCGCGGCGACCTCATCGTGCACTTCCATGTCGTGGTTCCGCAGGACCTGACGAAGGAGCAGGTGCAGCTGCTCCAGCGGTTCAGCGCGCTGCGCGGGGAAGATCTCAAGCCTCCCAAGAAGACCCTGCTCGGAAAGTTTCGCACCCGCCACTCTTGAGCGGTCCCAGGGCAGGAAGACGTCCGGGCCGGGCCTCCCGCCGACCCGCCGGTCGACGCTGGGCGGAGGTGCGCGTGATCACCGGCCCGAGCGCGGCCGAAGCGGTCGGGGAATTCTTGTGGGCGATGGGCGTCGGCGGGATCGCCGAGGACCGTCCATCGCCGGGCGAGGTCCGGCTTCGGTGCTTCCTTCCTCCATCGCGGATTCGATCGATGACCTTGCGGCATCTTCGTCGGCGGGTGCGCGGTCTCGTCCGGTACGGCCTCGATCCCGGCCGGGCGACGGTGACCGCGCGGGTGGTCGAATCCGGCCGGTGGGTGCGCGCGTGGCGCACGTCGGTGCGGCCGCTGCGGTTGGGCCGCCTGGTTGTGGCGCCCACCTGGGTGCGGCTGCCGGCGGGATCCGGAAAGATCGTCGTCCGGATCGACCCGGGGATGGCCTTCGGCAGCGGCGCCCATCCCAGCACGCGTCTCTGTCTGCGTCTCCTCCTACGTCATTTCCGCCCTCGGGGTCCCGCGGGGGGCACGGTGATCGATGTCGGCACCGGGTCGGGGATTCTCGCCATCGCCGCCGCTCGGCTCGGCGCCAGCCAGGTGGCGGCCCGAGACGTCGACCCGGTCGCCGCGGAGGTCGCGCGCGCAAACGTCCGGACCAACGGGGTGCCGAAGGCCGTGCACGTGGTCCGAGGGGCCGGCGTCGGCGGCGGCGGTCCCGTCGATCTGGTCCTCGCCAACATCGTCGCGGACGTGATCATCCCGATGCTCCCCAGGGTGCGGCAGCGACTGGCGGCGGGCGGGCGCTTCATCGGGTCCGGGATCGTCGAGGACCGCCTGCGCGCGGTCCTCGACGCCGCGGCGGCTTCGGGCCTGGACACGGTCGAGGTCCTCGGCTCCGGGGAGTGGCGCGCCGTCGTGCTGGCGCCCGCGCCGCACCGGCGGCGACGTCGGGGATCGACGGGCTGACGGCGTTCCGCGTTCCGCGCTTGCAATTCTCCCGACACGCGGTACAATAAACCCGAACGCGGACCATTAATGATCTCCGGGAGGGATCGATGGTGCGCCAGATCGGCTTGGCCGGACGTCGATTCGCGGGAGCCCCCGGGGGGCTCCCTTTCGCTTGCCCCCATCCCTCCGCCCGCCCCGTTGCATTTTTATTACTGATATGTGTATAATTATGCACGACGGTGTGAGGGGGGATCGGGTGCGCGCGAGGATCGCCTTAGCGGATGGGCTGGTGCTGGAGGGGCGGGCCCTCGGCCGCCCGGGATGGGCCGGCGGCGAAGTCGTCTTCACGACGGCGATGACCGGCTATCAAGAGGTGCTGTCCGATCCGTCCTACCGGGGGCAGATCGTCACCATGGCCTACCCGCTGATCGGCAACTACGGGATGAGCGGGGAGGCTTGGGAGTCGGGGCGCCCCCACCTCGAGGGGTTGATCGTGGGGGAGGCCGCCGCGCGCCCGAACCACTGGCGGTCGGAGAGCCCGCTCGCCTCCGTGCTGATCCAGCGGAAGGTCGCGGGGATCGCGGGGGTGGACACACGGTGCCTGGTCCGCCATCTGCGCACGCACGGGCTCCAGCGCGGGGTCGTGTCGACCGAAGAGCTGTCGGACGCCGCACTGGTCGCCCGCGCGCGGTCGCTGCCCGAGATCGGGACGCTCGACCTGGTCGCCCAAGTATCCATCCCTTCCGTCGAGCACACCGCGGGCTCCGGGCCCCGCGTCGCGATCCTGGACTGCGGGGTGAAGTGGGGGATTACCGAGAGCCTCAGGATGCGCGGGTGCGATCTCTGGGTGCTGCCGCATCGGACCACAGCGGAGGAGATCCTGGCCTTCCGCCCGGCCGGCCTGGTGCTCTCTCCCGGGCCGGGCGATCCCCAGCGCCTCGACCACCAGGTGGCGCAGGTGCGGCGCTTGTGGGGGCGCCTGCCGATGTTCGGGATCTGCCTCGGGCACCAGATCATCGGCCGGGCGGCGGGGGCGGAGACGTTCAAGCTGCCCTACGGGCACCGGGGGAGCAATCAACCGGTGCGGGATCTGATGCGGGGCCGCGTCTGCGTCACGACCCAGAACCACGGGTACGCCGTGGACGACGCCTCGCTCGATCGGAGCGAGGTCGTGGTGACCCACCGGAACCTCAACGACGGCACCGTCGAGGGGCTGCGGCACCGCCGCCTGCCGATCATGTCGGTGCAGTATCATCCCGAAGGGCGCCCCGGCCCGCTCGACTCCGACTACCTGTTCGATGAGTGGATGACCCTGCTCGATGCCCCCGCCCGCCCCGCGGCCGTCCCCAGCGGATCCCCCCTCGATGCCGCCCGCTGAGATTCGCAAGGTCATGGTGATCGGCTCCGGGCCGATCATCATCGGTCAGGCGGCGGAGTTCGACTACTCCGGCAGCCAGGCGTGCCGGTCGCTTTCCGAAGAGGGCGTGGAGGTGGTGTTGGTCAACAGCAACCCCGCCACGATCATGACCGACGTGGACACCGCCGACCGCGTCTACATCGAACCGCTCACCGTGGAGTTCCTCACCAGGATCCTGGAACGCGAGCGCCCGCAGGGGCTGCTCGCCACCCTGGGGGGGCAGACCGGCCTGAACCTCGCCGTGGGGCTGGCCGAGGCCGGCGTCCTCGAGTGGCTGGGGGTGCGCCTGCTCGGCACGCCGCTGGAGGCGATCCGCCGGGCCGAGGACCGGCAGCAGTTTCGCGATGCGATGACGGCCTGGGGGGAGCCGGTGCCGGAGAGCGTGGTGGTCCGGACGGTGCGCGACGCCTGCGAGTTCGCCGACCGCATCGGGTACCCCGTGGTCGTCCGCCCCGCCTACACCCTCGGGGGCACGGGGGGCGGCATCGCGCACGACCGCGCCGCCCTCGCGGAGATCGCCTCGCTCGGGATGGCCGCCAGCCGGATCGGGCAGGTCCTTGTCGAGCGCTCGCTGATCGGCTGGAAGGAGGTCGAGTACGAGGTGATGCGCGATCGCCTCGATACCTGCATCACCGTCTGCAACATGGAGAACCTCGACCCGATGGGTGTACACACCGGGGACAGCATCGTGATCGCCCCCAGCCAGACGTTGAGCGACCGGGAGTACCAGATGCTGCGCGGCGCGAGCCTGCGGATCATCCGCGGGCTCGGCATCGAGGGCGGGTGCAATATTCAATTCGCGCTCGACCCGCACAGCGCGCGGTACCATGTCATCGAGGTCAACCCTCGCGTCAGCCGGTCGAGCGCGCTGGCCAGCAAGGCCACCGGCTATCCGATCGCCCGCGTCGCCGCCAAGATCGCGCTGGGGCGCACGCTCGACGAGATCCCCAACGCGGTGACGGGGGTGACCCGGGCCAGCTTCGAGCCGGCGCTCGACTACGTCGTCCTCAAGATCCCCCGCTGGCCCTTCGACAAATTTGCCGGCATCGACCGACGGCTGGGGACCCAGATGAAGGCGACCGGCGAGACGATGGCGATCGGCCGGTCGGTGGAGGAGGTCCTCCTCAAGGCGCTGCGGTCGCTCGACCTGCGGACCGACGGCCTGCGTTATCCGCCGGCCTCGGGATGGGGGACGGAGGACGTGAGGCGGCGGATCGCCGAGCCCTGCGACGAGCGCCTCTTCGCCGTGGCGGAGGGGGCGCGCCGGGGAATGCTCCCGCAGGAGATCGCCGATCTCTCCGGGATCGACCTGTTCTTCATCCACAAGATCGTCGGCCTGGTCGGGATGGAGGAGCGGCTGCGGGCCGACCGGGGGGGCGAGATCCTCCGCGAGGCCAAGGCCGTGGGGTTCGCCGACACCACGATCGCCGATCTGTGGGGGACGACCGAGGACGCGGTGCGGGAAGCCCGGCGTCGGCTCGCGATCCGGCCCGTCTACAAGGTCGTGGACACCTGCGCCGGCGAGTTCCCGGCCGTGACGCCGTACTACTATTCGACCTACGCGCGCGAGGACGAGGTCCCCGACGGGGCGGGGCGGCGGGTGCTCGTCCTGGGGTCCGGGCCGATCCGGATCGGGCAAGGGATCGAGTTCGACTACTCCAGCGTGCACGCGGTGAAAGCGCTCCGCGCGGAGGGCCGGGAGGCCATCCTGGTCAACAACAACCCGGAGACGGTGAGCACCGACTTCGACGTCGCCAGCCGGCTGTACCTGGAGCCGCTGACGCTGGAGGACGTGCTGCACGTCGTCGAGCGCGAGCGGGCGGAGGGGGTGCTGGTGCAGGTGGGAGGCCAGACGGCGCTCAACCTCGCCGGCCCGCTGGCGCGCGCCGGGGTGCGGGTGCTCGGGACGGCCGTGGAGTCCCTCGACATCTCGGAGGACCGGGAGAAATTTCACGCGCTCCTCCACGCGCTGCGAATCCCGTGCCCCGCCGGCGGCGCGGCGCGGTCGGTGGAGGAAGGGGCGGCGATCGCCGCCCGCCTCGGGTACCCGCTGCTCGTCCGTCCCTCGTACGTGTTGGGGGGGCGGGGGATGCAGATCGTGGGCGCCGAGGACGAGTTGCTGCACTATCTCGCGCGCGCCTTCGCCGTCCACGACGCGCATCCCGTGCTGATCGACACGTACCTGGAGGGGTGCGAGGTCGAGGTCGACGCCGTGAGCGACGGCGAGGGGCTCTACCTGCCGGGGGTGATGCAGCACATCGAGCGGGCCGGGGTGCACTCCGGCGATAGCCTGGCGGTGTTTCCCGCCCCGCAGGTGACCGCGGACGAGCAGGAGCAGATCGTCGCGCACACCCTGGCCATCGCCCGGGCGCTGGCCGTGCGTGGGTTTGTGAACATCCAGTTCGTGATCAAGGAGGGGCGGGTCTACGTCCTGGAGGCGAACCTCCGCAGCAGCCGGACGGTCCCGTTTGTGAGCAAGGCCGCCGGCTCGCCGCTGGTGCCGATCGCGGTGCGGGTGATGTTGGGCGCTCGATTGGCCGACCTCGGATACCCGGGGGTGACCCTGCTGCCCCGGCCGGGGCGGGTCTCGGTGAAAGCCCCCGTGTTCAGCATGGAGAAGCTGCGCCAGGTCGACGTCCTTCTCGGGCCGGAGATGACCTCGACCGGGGAGGTGATGGGGCAGGACACCAGCCTGCCCGGGGCGCTGTACCGCGCCCTCGTCGCCGCGGGCGTCACGGTGCCGATCCATCGGGCGATCCTGGCGAGCATCGCCGACCGGGACAAGCCGGGAGCGACCGTCCTCATTCGCCGGTTTGCGGAGTTGGGGTACGCCGTCTACGCCACCGACGAGACCGCCCGGTTCCTGGCCGACCACGGGGTGGCGGCCACCCGCGTGAGCAAGAACGGGGGCGAGCAGACGGCACTGCGGCTGATCCGCGAACAGGCGGTGAGCGTGGTGATCAACACCCCCACGCGCGGGAAGATCCCGGGGCGCGTCGGGTTTGCCCTCCGCCGCGCCGCGTTCGAGCGGCACCTTCCGTGCTTCACGTCGCTCGACACCGCCGGGGCGTTCCTCGACGTCGTCGAGGCCCTCGCGCACGGCCACATCCTCTCGCCGCAGGCCGCGATGGAGGTCTCCCCGCTCTAACCTCCGGGCGCGCCCTCAACCGGCCCGACCCGCTTGCAACTTTATACATCGCACAGTATAATTATTCGAACTGGGCGGCGGGGTGATTGGGATGGCGGCTCGGGTCAGCGTGATCGGCGCGTCAGGATACGGCGGCGCGGAGGCGGTGCGTCTCCTGGCGACGCATCCGGAGATCCGGCTCGTCCACGTCACCGCCGAGACGCAGAAGGGCCGGCCGATCGCCGATCTCTACCCCAACCTGCGCGGGTTTGTCGATCTGACCGCGGAGGCGCTGGATCCCACGGCGATCGGCGCGGAGTCCGACGTGGTCATCGTCTCGCTGCCGAGCGGGAAGGCGATGGCGGTCGTGCCCGAGCTGCTCGAGCGCGGGGCGAAGGTGATCGACGTCGCGGCGGACTTCCGGCTTCATGACCCGGCGCTCTATCCGGTGTGGTACAAGTTTACGCACGATGCGCCGCGCTACCTGGCCGAGGCGGTCTACGGGCTGCCCGAGCTGCACCGCGCGGCGATCCGGACGGCCCGCCTCGTCGCCGACCCGGGGTGCTACCCGGCCGCCGCGCTCATCGCGCTGACCCCGCTGGTGCGCGCGGGCGCGGTGCGCCGCGAGGGGATCATCATCGACGCCAAGTCCGGGGTGTCCGGGGCCGGGCGCGGCGGGAAGTCCGGCGGGTACGGGTTTGCGGACACCAACGAGAACGTGCACGCCTACGGCGTCGCGGAACACAATCACACCGCGGAGATCGAACAGGAGCTGTCCGCCCAGGCGGGGGGGGAAGTCCGCGTCACCTTCGTGCCCCACCTGATCCCGATGACGCGGGGCATTCTCGTGACCGCGTACGCACCGCTCCGCCGGGCGCTGGGGACGGACGAGGCGCTGGGACTTTACCGCGCGGCCTATGCGGGAGAACCGTTCGTCCGCGTCCTGCCGGAGACGGCGCTGCCGGAGACCAAGGCCACGCTGGGGAGCAACTACTGCGATGTCGCCGTGCGCGTGGATTCCCGGGCGAACATGGCGGTGGCGATCGCGGTCCTCGACAACCTCGGCAAGGGTGCGGCCGGGCAGGCGGTCCAGAACCTGAACCTGATGCTGGGCCTGCCGGAGACCACCGGGCTCCGGGTCCCCGCGCTATTCCCGTAGAGGAGGGACGGAAGATGGCCGGAACGGTGACGCGCTTGGTCCAGGGAGGGGTGACGTCGGCGCAGGGCTTCGTGGCCGCGGGGGTGCACTGCGGCATCAAGGCTCAGAAGAAGGACCTCGCGCTGGTCGTGTCGCGCGTCCCCGCGGCCGCGGCCGGGGTCTTCACCACCAACAAGGTCAAGGCGGCGCCCGTCGTGCTGGACATGGAGCGGATCCAATCCGGGCAGGGTCGAGCGGTGCTCCTGAACAGCGGCAACGCGAACGCCTGCACCGGCGAGCAGGGGATGCGGGACGCGCGGGAGATGGCCCGGCTGACCGCCGAGCACCTCGAGGTCGCCGAGGAGCTCGTGTACGTCTGCAGCACCGGCCCGATCGGCGTCCCCCTGCCGATGGACGCGATCCGGCGGGGGATCCCGGAGGCGGTGCGCCACCTGGGGGCGGACTGGCTGGCGACGGCGGAGGCGATCCTCACTACCGATACCGTACCGAAGACGGCCGCCGTCCAGGTCGCCCTCGGCTCGCAGCTGATTACGGTGGGCGGGATGACCAAGGGGGCGGGGATGATTCACCCGTTGATGGCGACGACGCTCACCGTGCTCACGACCGACGCCGCCGTGGCCCCAGCGGTGTTGCAGGGCGCGCTCCGCGTGGCGGTCGATCGATCGTACAACCGGATCACGGTGGATGGCGATCGCAGCACGAACGATACGATCCTGCTCTTTGCCAGCGGCGAGGCGGGGGCGGCGGAGATCACCGGCCCGGGGGAGGGATTGGACGCGTTTCAGGCGGCGCTCGACACCCTGACCGTGGGGCTGGCCAAGGCCATCGCCCGGGACGGGGAGGGGGCGACGAAGCTGATCGAGGTCGCGGTGGCGGGGGCGCAGAACGATGAGGACGCCCGCCGCGCGGCGTTCGCCGTGGCGAACTCGCCCTTGGTGAAGACCGCGATCCACGGCGCGGGGGCCAACTGGGGGCGGATCCTGGCCGCGGTGGGGTACTCCGGGGCCGACGTCCAACCCGAGCGCGTCACCGTCCGGATCGGCCCGGTGGTCGTCGCGGAGCGCGGCGCCGGGGTGGGCGGGCCCGAACGTATCGAGGCCGCCGGCGAGCACCTGGCCGGCGAGCACGTGCATCTGGGGGTCGACCTCGGTCTCGGGCGGGGAGAGGCAACCGTGTGGACCTGCGACCTGTCGGAGGAATACGTCAAGGAGAACGCCGGTGACCTCTCCTAGGCTGTCCACCAGCGCCGTGGCCGAGCAGGGGGCGGTGATCGCCCGGGGGCTCCGCTATGTGAGCGCCTGGAAGGGGAAGACGGTGGTGGTCAAGTACGGAGGCAGCGTGCTCGACTCCGGCGGCGAGAGCACTGTGGGGAGGGATCTCTCCCTGCTCAAGGGGGCCGGGATCCATCCGGTCCTCGTCCACGGCGGCGGCCCCGAGATCACACGCCTGCTGGAGCGGCTCGGCAAGAAGTCCGAGTTCGTGCAGGGGCTGCGCGTGACCGACGCGGAGACCATGGACGTCGTGGAAATGGTCCTCGCCGGCCGCACGAACAAAGCGCTGGTCTCGATGATCATCCGCGAAGGCGGGCAGGCCGTCGGGCTCAGCGGGAAGGACGGGCGCCTGCTCGTGGCCCGCAAGCACGGCGGGGAGATCGACCTCGGCCAGGTCGGCGAGGTGCACGAGGTCCACCCCGACCTCGTGGTCCAGTTGAGCGACCAAGGGTACATCCCCGTCGTCGCCTCGTTGGGGATCGGGGAGGACGGGACCACCTACAACCTCAACGCCGACACCGCGGCGGGGGCGCTGGCGGTGGCCCTGGGGGCGAGTAAATTCGTGCTGCTCACCGATGTGGAGGGGGTCTACCGGGACTACGATGGGACGCGCGAACTCATCTCCGAGCTCCACGCCGGGGAGGTCGACGCGCTGGTCGCGGACGGCACGATCAGCCGCGGCATGCTCCCGAAGATTGAGGCGTGCCTCGCCGCTATCCGCGGCGGCGTGCCCAGCGGCCACATCATCAACGGGGCGGTACGGCACGCGCTGCTGGTGGAGTTGTTCACCGAGCGGGGGATCGGCACGATGCTGCTCCCCTGACCGCCCGGTTCGGATGCGGGTCCCGTCGCGGGGGAACGGTGCGGGGGGGTCATGGGGAGCGCGGACAGCGCGGGAGGCGATGGACGGCACGGCCCGTCGGGCAACGGATGGAACGCCATCACGTCTAGGGTGGGGTGAGAGATGACGACACAGGAGACGATCGACCTCGCGGGACGCGTACTGTCGCCCAACTATCGCCGGCTGCCGGTCGCGTTCGTGGAGGGGCAGGGGATGCGGCTGTGGGACGCCGAGGGGAGAGAGTATCTCGATTTTGTCGCCGGCATCGCGGTCGACGTGCTCGGCCACTGCCACCCCCACCACGTCCGGGCGATCCAGCAGCAGGCGACGCGGCTGATCCACGTCAGCAACCTCTATCAGATCCCGCAGCAGGCCGAGCTCGGGGCCGCCCTCGTCGAGGTGACGGGGATCCCCCAGGGCCGGGTCTTCTTCTGCAACAGCGGGACCGAGGCCAGCGAAGCCGCCCTCAAGCTCGCGCGAAAGGCCGCACGCCAGACCTTCGGCCGCGATGCGTTCGAAATCATCGTCGCCGACCACGGGTTCCACGGGCGGACGATGGGGGCGCTTTCGGCGACGATGGTGCCCCGGTATCACGAGGGGTTCGAGCCGCTCGTGCCGGGGTTCGTGTCGGTTCCGTTCAACGATCTCGGCGCCGTGGAGCGCGCGATCACGTCCAAGACGGCCGCGGTGTTCATGGAGCCGGTCCAGGGCGAGGGCGGGATCAACCCCACCAGCGACGACTATCTGCGCGGGCTGCGGCGGCTGTGCGACGAGCGCAAGGTGTGGCTGATCCTCGACGAGGTGCAGACCGGGTTCGGCCGGACCGGCAAGTGGTTCGCCTACCAGCACGCGGGGATCACGCCGGACATCGTGACGCTGGCCAAGGGGATGGGCGGCGGGGTGCCGATCGGGGCGATCGTCGCGCGCGACGAGCTGGCGCGGGCGTTTCAGCCCGGCAGCCACGGCTCGACCTTTGCCGGCGGGCCGCTGGTCTGCGCGGCGGCGCTGGCCGTGGTGGCGGCGCTGCGCGAGGACAACCTCATCGAGCACAGCGCCGAGATGGGCGAATACCTGATGGCCGGGCTGCGGGCGATGCGGAAGACCCACCCGGAGATCACCGAGGTGCGCGGGCGCGGCCTGATGGTCGCGATCGGGTTGACCATCGCGTCGGAACCCGTGGTCGCGGCGTGCCTGGCGCGCGGGCTCCTCGTGAACAACGTCCAGCCCAAGGCGGTCCGGTTCGTCCCGCCCCTGATCGTGGAACGGGGGGACATCGACGAGGCGCTCCGGCTCCTCGATCAGGCACTGACCGCGGTCGACGCGGAGACCGGGAAGACGGCGGCCGGCCCCGCCCCGGGGAGGTGAGGACCGTGCCACAACCCACACGGGTCGCCCTGGCCTACAGCGGGGGGCTCGACACATCGGTGATCATCCCCTGGCTCAAGGAGCGGTACGGCTGCCAGGTGGTGGCCGTGGTCGCGGATGTCGGCCAGGGGGACGACTTCGACGAGGTGCGGACCAAGGCCCGCCGCAGCGGCGCCGACGCGGTTGAGGTCGTGGACGTCCGCCTGCCGTTCGTGACCGACTACATCTTCCCCGCGCTGCGCGCGGACGCGATCTACGAAGGGCGGTACCTGCTGGGCACGTCGCTGGCCCGCCCGCTGATTGCGCGCGTCCAGGTCGAGGTGGCGCTCGCGGAAGGGTGCGACGCCCTCGCGCACGGGTGCACGGGGAAGGGGAACGACCAGGTCCGGTTTGAGCTGGCGTACCAGGCCCTCGCCCCCTCCCTCGCCGTGATCGCGCCGTGGCGCGAGTGGACCCTGGGATCGCGCGAGGAGGAGATCGAATACGCACGCGCGCACGGCGTTCCGGTTCCCGTGACCAAGGAGAAGCCCTACAGCATGGACCAGAACCTGTGGCACCTCAGCTTCGAGAGCGGGGTGCTGGAGGACCCGTGGGCGGAGCCCCCGCGCGGGATGCACCGCCTGACCGTCGATCCCGAGTCCGCGCCGGCGGCGCCGGCGTACGTCGAGATCGGCTTCCAGCGCGGCGCCCCCGTGACCGTGGATGGGCACCCCCACGACCCGGTCGAGCTGGTCTCCGCGCTCAACCGGCTCGCCGGCGCGCACGGGGTGGGGCGGGTGGACATCGTCGAGAACCGGCTGGTCGGCATGAAGAGTCGGGGCGTGTACGAGACCCCTGGGGGAACGGTCCTGTCCGAGGCGCATCACCACCTGCAGACGGTGACGCTTGACCGCGACACCCAGCACTACAAGGCGCTCGTGGCGACCAAATACGCCGAGCTCGCCTACAACGGGTTGTGGTACTCGCCGCTCCGCCGGGCGCTCGACGCATTCGTCGCCACGACCCAGGAGACGGTGACCGGCACGGTTCGGGTGAAGCTGTTCAAGGGATCGGCGACGGTGGTGGGCCGCAAGGCCCCCCGGTCGCTCTACAGCCACGATCTGGCGACCTTCGGCCGCAGCACCGGCTACAACCAGGGCGATGCGGAGGGGTTCATCCGGTTGTTCGGGCTCCCCTCCAAGGTATTCGCCGAGATCAACCCCGAGCTCGCCCGCGACCTCACCGTCCCGCGACCCAAGGTTCCCAGCCCCGGCCGGGGGTCGGATCCGGCCCCGAGGGCCTAGCGTGCCCGAGGCGCGGAAGGACCCCAACAACGACCCCGCGACGTCGCGGATGTGGGGCGGGCGCTTTCGCGGCGAGCTCGATCCGCAGATCGCCGCGTTCACCACCTCGCTGCCGTTCGACCAACGCCTGTACCGCGCCGACATCCTCGGCAGCATCGCGCATGCCACGATGCTGGGGCGTTGCGGGATCCTTGGCGTTGAGGAGGCCGTGCAGATCGTCCGCGGCCTCAGGGAGATCCTCTCCGAAGTGGACGCCGGCCTCCTGCCGATCCAGGGGGCGGAGGACATTCACACGTTCGTGGAAGTCACGCTGCGCGCGCGGATCGGAGACGCCGCCCGGCGGCTCCACACCGCCCGCTCGCGGAACGACCAGGTGGCCACCGACCTCCGGCTCTACCTGAAGGCGGAGATCGTGAAGATCGTGGGGCGGACGGTGGCCCTGCAGCAGGTGCTGCTGGCGATGGCCGAGGCCCAGCCGTCGGTGATCATTCCCGGGTACACCCACATGCAGCGGGCGCAGCCCGTCCTCCTCGCGCATCACCTGCTGGCGTACGTCTGGATGCTGCATCGCGACGTGGGCCGCTTCCACGACACGTTCACCCGGACCGACGTCCTGCCCCTCGGCGCCGCGGCGCTGGCCGGCACGTCCTACCCGATCGACCCGCGGATGGTCGCGGCGCTCCTGGGATTCGCCCGGGTGGCCGAGAACAGCCTGGACGCCACGGCCGACCGGGACTTCGCCGTGGAGTTTGTGTCCGCGAGCGCCATGCTGATGATCCACTTGTCCCGGCTGGCGGCGGAAATCATTCTGTGGGCGACCGCGGAGTTCGGGTTCATCGAGCTGCTCGACACCATCAGCAGCGGCAGCTCCATCATGCCGCAGAAGAAGAATCCCGACGCGGCGGAATTGGTACGCGGGAAGGCCGGACGCGTGCTGGGCGATCTCGTCACCCTGCTGGCGACGCTGCGGGGGCTCCCGCTCGCCTACAACAGCGATTTGCAGGAGGACAAGGAAGCGGTCTTCGACGCCGTGGACACGACCAACGCCAGCCTGCAGGCGATGGGGCTCATCCTGCATGGCGTGCGCATCAACGAGAAGGCGATCGCGGCGCGCCTGCGCGGCGGATTCATGGGCGCGACGGAGATCGCCGACGAGCTGGCGCGGCGCGGGATGCCGTTCCGGGACGCCCACGAACTGGTCGGCCGGATCGTGCTCTACGCACAGGAGCAGGAGCGGGAGCTGTGGGAGCTCACGCCCGAGGAATACCGGCGGTTCAGCCCGCAGCTCGATGCCGCCGTCGTCGCGGCGACGACCCCGGCCGGGGCGGTCGCCCGCAAGCGATCCCCCGGGGGGACCGCGCCGGAGCGCGTCCGGGAGCAGGTTCAGGCCGTCCGCAGCGCCATCACCGAGAACCTCTCCTGGCTCGCCTCGCTCCCCGCCATCCCCGTGGAACGCGAGGCCGGTGCCGACATCCCGCCGGCCAAGCGGGGCCAGGGACGCTGACGATGGCCGCGGGGCCCGCGCGGCGGACGCCCGGGCGATCCCGACAGCGCGGCGCGGCGGGGGCCCGGGCGCCGCGGGACGCCGGCCGGGCGGAGCGCGATCGGCGAATCCGGGAGATCATCGCCGATCGCCCGATCGGCACCCAGGAGGCACTCGCCGCCGCGCTGCGACGGCGGGGGCTGGCGGTGACCCAGGCCACCGTGTCCCGGGACATCCGCCGCCTCGGGTTGGTCAAAGCCCCCTCCGGCGAGGGGCCGCTCCGGTACGTGACCCCGGAGCGGCCGTCACCGGTCGACGTCTTGCGGCGGCTGCGGCACGCCGCGACCGAGTTCGTCCTCTCGCTCGATGCCGGGGAGGATCTGGTGGTGGTCCGCACCTTGACGGGGCGCGCAAACGCCGTGGCCGCCGCGATGGACGAGATGCGATGGGACGATGTGGTCGGCACCATCGCCGGCGACGACACGATCCTGGTCGTTCCCCGCCGCCGGCCGGCACGCGACCGGATCCTGACCCGGCTTCGTGCGCTGATCGCGGGCGGATCGATCGATCGGGCCCGGTGACCCCCGCTGGCTCGAGACCATGCCGGGGACCGCACCGCCGAGGGCCCCGCGGCCGCTAGCAGGGGTCAGACCGGGGTGAGCCGAACGGAACCCCACAACCGGCTGTGAGCGCCGCGCAGGCGAGGACCCGTACATGGATGTGTGGGTCACGAACTTACAGCACAAGGTCGCCATCGAGACGAGCTTCATCCGGGAGGTCGTCACCGCAGCACTCCGACTCGAGGGACAACAGCGTCCTCGAGATGTCAGCGTGGCGCTGGTCGATGATGCGTACATCCGGGTCCTCAACAACGAGTACCGTGGGGTGGATTCTCCCACCGACGTGCTCGCCTTCCCCATGGAGAGCGACAACAGCGGCCACGGCGAGCCCGCCCTCGGGGACATCGTGATCTCGCTCGAACGGGCACGCGACCAGGCCCGGCAGTTCAAGCACCCCATCCGCCATGAGATCGCCCTTCTGGCGGTGCACGGTCTGCTGCACCTGATGGGGTACGAGGATGACACCGATGCCGGCGCGTCGCTGATGTGGTCGAAGCAGAAGCAGTTGCTCGATACGATCCTGAGGACCGAAGCGCGAGACCGGCGGTAGGTGATCCCGGGACTTCATCCCGTCCGGTCCTTCCCGCAGGCGCTCGCCTGTGCGGTCCGCGGGCTGCGCCTCGCCGCCCGGACGCAGCGCCACTTTCGCGCCCAGCTCGTCATCGCCGCCGCCGCGCTCCTCTTCGCCGGATGGACGGGGCTCGGCTCAACCGAGCTCGCCGTGCTGGCGGTCACCGTCGCCATCGTCCTGGGGGCGGAGCTGCTGAACACGGCGGTGGAGATGCTCACCGATCTTCTCCATCCCGACCGGGGGCCCGCGGCGGCCGCGGTCAAAGACGTGTCGGCGGGGGCGGTCCTGGCGGCGGTGGTCCTGGCGGTCGCGGTGGGGACGCTGGTGTTTCTGCCGCGCATCACCGCCTCCGCCGCCGACGCCGTGCGCGCGGTTCCCCTCGGGCTCACCCTCTTGTGCCTGGTCGTCTTCATCGCCGGCGCGCTGCGCGGGCGCTAGCCTGGCGCACCGCGCGAGAGGGCTCTGGGGGGGTATGTTATAATTGACGACGTAGCCATGACCGCATTTCTGCGCCCCGCTCACCGCGTCGAGGAAGGATAGGTTGACGCGCCTTGGAGTCCTCCAACCTTAGCCTCCGGATCTGGCTGCTCTTGGCCCTGATCGTGTGTTCGGCATTTTTCAGCATATCGGAGACCGCGCTCTTCGCCGCGAACCGGGTGCTGCTGCGCCAGCGGCGGGCGCAGGGGGATCGGCGGGCCTTCGCCGCGTATGCCCTCCTCAACCAGGGCGGGGAACTCCTGACGACGCTGCTCGCCGGCAACACGATGGCCAACGTGGGCGCGTCCGTCTTGGCGACCTCGATCACCCTCTCGCTGTTGGGGCGGCGCACCGCCGAGTGGATCGCCTTCCTCGGGACCACGCTCCTGCTGCTGATCCTGGCGGAGATCGCCCCGAAGACCCTCGCCGTCCGCAACCCCGATCGGCTGGCGCTGCTGGTCGCCGCCCCGATCGGGACGCTGATGCGGATCTTTATCCCCCTGATCCGGGCGCTGTCCATCGTCGCGACCACGCTGGTGCGCCCCTTCGGCGGGCACATCACGCCCCGGGCGCCGCTCGTGACCGAGGAACAACTCCGGTTTCTCGTTCAGGTCGGGGAGGAGGAGGGGGTGATCGAGGAAGGGGAGCGCGAGATGATTCACTCTATTTTCAAGTTCGGCGACACGGTGGTGCGCGAAGTGATGCGCCCCCGCGTGGACATCGCCGCGGTCCCCGCCGATGCCACGATCAATCGGGCGCTCGCCCTGATGAATGAGCAGGGGCACTCGCGCCTGCCGGTGTACGAGGGCACAATCGACCACATCGTGGGCGTGGTGTATATCCGGGACCTGGTCCCCGCGCTCCGCCACGGACGGCTGGAGCAACCGGTCGGGGAGCTCCGGCGCCCGGCCTTCATCGTCCCGGAGACGAAGAAGGTCGACGACCTGTTCAAGGAGATGCAGCAGAAGAAGGTCTCGATGGCGATCGTGATCGACGAGTACGGGGGGACCGCCGGTCTCGTGACCGTGGAAGACCTCCTCGAGGAGATCGTGGGCGAGATCCAAGACGAGTACGATCTCGAGGAGAAGCCGATCCAACTCTTGGACGACCGCACGGCGGTGGTGAACGGCCGCATCCACCTCGACGACGTCAACGAGCTGTTGGGCATCCAGCTGCCGATGGACGAGGTGGATACGGTCGCCGGCCTGGTCTACTCGCTGTTCGGGCGCGTGCCGGTCCAGGGGGAGGTGATCACGCTGCCGGGTGCGGAACTGCGGGTCGAGAAAACCCTCGGTCAGCGGATCACCCGGGTTCGGATCACGCGCGCCACTTCCGCTCCCCCGCAGGCAGCGGCTCCGCTGTGACCCACCGGCTGCGCACCTACTTCTTTGCCGGGCTCCTGGTCCTGATCCCGCTGGTGGTGACGATCGGCATCCTTTCTTGGATGTTCAACTTCCTCGACGGCTTCCTCGGACCGGTCATCTACGAGAAACTCGGCCACCCCCTGCCGGGGCTGGGGCTGATCGCGACGGTCCTCCTGATCTTCCTGATCGGGCTCGTCACCACCAACATCGTGGGCCGCCGGGTGATGGGCGGGCTGGACAAGGCCCTGCAGCGGATCCCCATCGTCCGGAGCATCTACTCCACGACGAAGCAGATGAGCGACGCCCTCCTTCAGGCCAGACCGGTGAACCTGCAGCAGGTGGTGTTGGTGGAGTACCCGCGCCGCGGGCTGTATCAGATCGGGTTCCTCACCGGCGTGATCGAGGGCGCGCTGCAGGACGAATTGGCGGCGAAGGCCGGCGAGCGGTTGTTCAACGTGTTCGTCCCGGCGACCCCCAACCCGATGTCGGGGTATCTGGTGCTGCTGCCGGAGGGCGACATCCAGCCCCTGCGGATCAGCGTGCAGGATGGACTGCGGCTCGTGATCTCCGGCGGCATCGCGACCAACGTGCTGCCGCAGGGCCGGGCGCGGTCCGCGCCTCACCGGTAACGCTGTGTTAGAATTCAGGGGATGCATCGCACCGCGGGGCGGGGTGATGCGGGAGGGGCCGAGCGATGACCGATTTTGAGCGGTACATCCTCGACGAGTGGGGCGAGGATTACCGCGGCGGGCGTCTCAGCCGTCGGGAGCTGCTGCGGCGCACGGTAGTGCTCTCGGGTGGGGTCGCGGGCGGGATCGCCGCGCTGGCCCGCTTGGGCGTCGACGCCTCGACGGAGGAGGTCGCGGCGGCCGCCTCCTCGCCCGCTCCACTGCGGGCGCAGGCCGCCGCCGTCACCGTCCCGGCCGACGACCCGGCGATCGAGGCGAAGCCGGTGTCCATCCCCATGGGCGGGACCACCCTGCTGGCCTACCTCGCGCTTCCGCGGACCGCGCCCAAGGCACCCGGTGTGAGCGTCGTGCACGAGAACCGCGGATTGCTGGAGCATCACAAAGACGTCGCCCGCCGTCTGGCCAGGGCCGGCTACGGCGCCCTGGCCGTCGATCTCGCCTCCGCCCAGGGGGGGACGGACAAGTTTGCCGACTCCGCCGAGGTGTCGGCGCTGCTGGCGAAGACGCCGCCGGATCAACTGGTCGCCATGCTCAACACGGGCGTACGGTACCTGCAGGGCCTGCCGCGCGTGCGGGGGGACCGTCAGGGGATCGTGGGGTTTTGCTTCGGTGGGGGCCTGGTGTGGCGCACGGCCACCCAGAACTCCGATCTGCGGGCCGCGGTGCCCTTCTACGGCCCCAATCCCCCGCTCGCGGATGTGACGAGGATCCGGGCCGCGGTCCTGGCGTTCTACGGCGCCCTGGACACCTTCGTCAATCCCGGCATCGCCGCGATGCGGGAGGCGCTCGACAAAGCGGGGGTGACCTACGAGATGCGTATCTACCCAGGCGCCGGGCATGCCTTCTTTCACGACGGACAGTCGAGCTACAATGCGGAGGCGGCCAAGGACGCCTGGGGTCGCACTCTCGCCTGGTTTGGGCGGTGGCTCTCATGACCGCGGCGAAGCGCGCCACACGGTCCACCCCGGCGACCCGCCCTCGGAAGCGGCCTCCCGCGGAGCGACCCGTTCGGCTGCCGAAGGCGCAGATGCGCTTGGTGCGCGCGGCGGCCCGGGCACGGCGTCGCGCCTACGCGCCCTATTCGCAGTTTCCGGTGGGGGCGGCGGTGCTGTCCGCCGACGGGTCGGTCTACGTGGGCTGCAACGTCGAAAATTCTTCGTACGGGTTGGCCCTCTGCGCGGAGCGGGTCGCGATCCACACCGCGGTCGCGAACGGCCGCCGGCGGCTGATCGCGGTGGCGGTGGTCGGACCGACCGGCATCACCCTAACGCCGTGCGGGGCCTGTCGGCAGGTGATGGAGGAGTTCGGCGTGCAGAGCATCATCCTCGCCTCTCCGCGGGGCGCCCCGACCGTGGTCACGCTCCAGTCGCTGCTCCCCAGTCCATTCACCCGGGCGTCGTCCCGGGGCCGGCATGCCGGTCTATAAGGCGGAAGCGATCGTCCTCCGGCAGCAGATGCTCGGCGAGGCGGATCGCATCGTCACGCTCTTCACCCGAGAGTACGGGAAGGTGCGGGCGTCGGCCAAGGGCATTCGTCGGCCGACCAGCCGCCTGGGCGGCCGGATCGAGCCGTACACGCATGTGCGCCTCCTGCTCGCCCGCGGGCGGGCGCTGGACGTGATCGCGCAGGCGGAGGTCGTGGAGGCGTTCGCCGGGGTGCGCGCGGATCTGATTCGATCCGCGTACGCAGCGTACATGGTTGAGCTGATCGACCGTGGCCTTGCCGACCGCGATCAGCACGAGGAGGTCTTCACGCTGTTCCGAGAGACGCTGGATGCGCTCGACCAGGCGCGCGAGGATGATGTGGAGATCCTGGCGCTGCGGTTCGCGCTCCGCCTGGCGGGACTCCTCGGGTACCAGCCCGAGGCGGCCGCCTGCGTGGAGTGCGGCCGGCCGCTCCCCCGCACCCAGGGCACGGTGGAGGGGTGGGCGTTTAGTTCGCCGCGGGGCGGCGCCCTCTGCCCGACCTGCCGGGTGGGGGAACCGGAGGCGATCGTCACGCCGCCCGGGATGCTGGCGATGTTCGACTACCTGGGGCGGGCGGACGATGCGCAGGCGCAGCGGCTGCGCATGACGGTGGGACAGCTCGGCGAGCTGAGCCGGTTGGTCCAGAGCCACCTGGAGTACCGGCTGGAGGTCAAACTGCGCGCGCCGCTGGTGATCCGGCGTCTCCGGGAGACGCTCGACCCGGTCCCCACCCCCTCGCTTTGACCCATCTGCCCCGCGTGATAAGATAGGCCTGCGGAGGTGGTCGCATGGAGATCGACCTGGAACGAACGAAGCGTGCGATTGCCCAGTTCGGGGCGGCGGTCGATGAGATCCGGCGTGCGGTGCGTCCCGGGCGGGCGGGGGTCGTGCGTGTCAATACCGACGACCGGGTGATCGAGCTGCCCCTGACGTGGGCCGCGGCCGCGTTCGCCGCGCTGGCCGTCGCCACCATTCTGAGTTCGGTGCCGCTCCGACGAGAGCGCGAGGAAGAGCCGCTCGGCATCGGCTGACCCACCAGCGCTCGCGCCTTGGTTTCGGTCGCCTCGAGCGTTCCGAACGGTCCCATTGCGGACGTGCGTCCGGCACGGGGTGATGGCTCGATTTCCCGATCCCGCCGCGGCCCTAGAGGGAGGGGTGGATGGATTTCCAAGACGTGATCATTGCCCTGGAGCGTTTTTGGGCGGGATACGGCTGCGTCATCGCGCAGCCGTACGACGTGGAGATGGGGGCCGGGACGATGCACCCGGCGACGTTCCTGCGGACGCTGGGCCCGGAGCCGTGGAAGGTCGCGTACGTGCAGCCGAGCCGGCGGCCGGCCGACGGCCGGTACGGGCAGAATCCGAATCGGCTCTACACGCACCTCCAGTACCAGGTGATCCTTAAGCCCACCCCGGCGGACGTGCAGGACCTCTACGTCCGCAGCGTCCGTGCGCTCGGCATCAACCCGCTCGACCACGACCTGCGCTTTTTGGAGGACAACTGGGAGGCGCCGACCCTCGGCGCGTGGGGGTTGGGGTGGCAGGTATTCCTCGACGGCCAAGAGATCAGCCAGTTCACCTACTTCCAGCAGGTCGGCGGGTTGGAGGTTCCGGCGATCTCCGCGGAGTTGACGTACGGCCTGGAGCGAATCGCGCAGTTCATCCAGCGCAAGGACAACGTGTTCGACCTGACCTGGGCCCCCGGGATCACCTACGGGGAGATCCGCCAGCAGGAGGAGTTCGAGCACTCCACCTACGCGTTCGAGACCGCGGACGTCGCGATGCTGGGGCAGCTGTTCGAGGCCTACGAGCGCGAGGCGCAGCGGTTGCTCGACGCCCGCCTCACCTCCCCGGCCTACGAATATGTCCTCAAGTGCTCGCACGTGTTCAACCTGCTCGACGCGCGCGGTGCGGTCGGGGTGGCGGAACGGGCGGTGCTGATGGGTCGGTGTCGCGCCCTCGCCCGCCGGTGCGCCGAACTGCACCTCGCCCGGCGCGAGGAGATGGGCTGGCCGCTGCTCAAGGGCCGCGTGCATGCCGCCTAAGCTCAGGCGTCCGCTCCGCCGCGCTCCCCGCGGCCGCTCGTCGACGCCGCGGCCGTCTCGCCTCGTGTTCGAGTTGGGCACCGAGGAACTTCCCCCCACGGCGGCCTGGGACGGCGCGGCGCAGATTCGCGAAGCCGCCCCTCTCGCGCTTCGCGCCGCCCGGATTCCCTGCGGGGCGGTGGCGGCGTACTCCACACCCCGCCGGATCGTCCTGGTCGTGGAGGACGTTGCTCCGCGCCAAGAGGATCTCGTCCGGGAGGTGCGCGGTCCGGCGGCGCGCGTGGCCTACGCGCCGGACGGGAACCCGACCAAGGCCGCGGAGGGGTTTGCCCGCGGCCAGGGGCTGCCCGTCGAGGCGCTGGAGCGGCGGACGACCCCCCAGGGCGAGTACGTGTACGCCGTCCTGCGGTCGCCGGGGGGTCCCACCGGCCAGGCGCTCCGCGAGGTGCTGCCGGCACTCGCGGCGGGGCTGACGTTCCCCCGGCCGATGCGGTGGGGGCCGGAGGGGGTCCGCTTCGCGCGCCCGGTTCGGTGGGTGCTCGCGCTCCTGGGGCGCCAGGTCATCCCCTGCCGCTTTGCGGACGTCGAGGCGGGCCGCCGCACCTACGGCCACCGCGTGCTCAGCCCGCGAGCCTTCCCGGTCGCCGAGGCGTCCGGGTTCGAATCGACGCTGCGGAAGCACTTCGTGATGCTTGATCCGGCGGACCGCCGCGAGCGGATCGCCGAGGCGGCGGCGCGCGTTGCGACACAGGTCGGGGGCCGTCCGATCCTCGACTCCGAACTCCTGGAGGAGACCGTGCAGTTGGTGGAGTGGCCCGAAGCCCTGGTCGGCCGCTTCGCGCCGGAGTTCCTGGCCCTGCCGCGGGAAGTGCTGATCACCGTGATGCAGCATCATCAGAAATACTTCGCGGTCGAGGACGCCCGGGGCCAGCTGCTGCCGAACTTCGTGGCCCTCCGCAACGGGGGAACCCGGGGGTTGGAGACCGTCCGGCAGGGAAACGAGTGGGTGCTCCGCGCGCGGCTGGCGGACGCGCGGTTCTTCTTCGCCGAAGACCGCAAGCGCCCGCTGAGCGCTCGGGTGCCCGAACTCACCGGCCTGGTCGTTCACGAACGGCTGGGCACGATGCGCGAGAAGACCGACCGCCTCGTGCGGCTTGCCGGCCGCTTGGCTGCGGCGCTGGCGATCCCGGGTGAGCGGGGCCTCGCGCTGGAGCGGGCCGCGCTGCTCAGCAAGGCCGACCTCGTCACGCAGGTGGTGAGGGAACTCCCCGAGCTTCAGGGGGTCATCGGGAGCATCTACGCCCGGCTGGACGGGGAGCCCGCGGCGGTCGCGGAGGCCCTCCGCGAGCAGTACCTGCCCCGGGGAGCCCAACTGCCTCAGTCCGAACTCGGCGCGGACCTCGCCCTGCTCGACAAACTCGACACCCTGCTCAGCGGGCTCGCCGCCGGATTGGCCGCCAGCGGCTCGCAGGATCCGTACGGCCTCCGCCGGGCCGCCGCCGGGATCGTCGCCATCGTCCTCGACCGCCATCTCCGGCTCGACCTGCGGGAATTCTCCCGCGCGGCGCTCGAGGACCTCACGCCCGCCCTCGACCCTGCGCGCCGGGCCGCCGCGCTGGACGGGGTGATGGATCTTCTCCGCCAGCGGCTGCGGACGGTTCTGATCGAAGGTGGGATCAGTTACGACACCGCGGACGCGGTCCTGGAGGCCGGCGCGGCCGACCCGGCGGACGCCGCGGCCCGGGCGCGCGCGCTGTGGGCGTTTCGGAAGCGGGCGGAGTTTGCGCGGCTCTACACCGCGTTCGATCGGGCGGCGCGCATCGTGCCGGGTGATTTTCAGGGCCGCGTGCACGCCGAGGCGCTCCAGGTGGACGCGGAGCGCAGTCTCCTGGCGGCGATCGAAGCGCTCGAGTCCCCCGGCGCCGCGGCGTCGGCCGACCTAGGACCGGCGGAGACGGTGCGCCACTACGAGCAGTCGTTTCGCCGACTCGCCGCACTCGGCGATCCCGTCGACCGGTTCTTTACCGATGTCCTGGTGATGGCCGAAGACGGAACGGCGCGGGCGAACCGACTCGCGCTGCTCGCCCGCGTCGTCGGGCTGGTGCGGCCGCTTGCCGATCTAACGCGCGTGGTCGTTGGAGAAGGAAAGGCTTCCCCGGATTCCTAAGTAGATACGGTTGGTCTATGAATGTGAGGTGACACCGATGGCGATACGCACGCTCGCCAAACCCACCCGCCGCCGGACCGCGGCCCGCCGGGCCGCCCGGGGGGGCAGGGTGTCGGCCCGGAAGCGCATCTGGCTGTTCGAAGAGGGGAACGCGTCCCTGCGCGATCTGCTCGGCGGCAAGGGGGCGGGACTCGCGGAGATGAGCCGGGTCGGGTTGCCGGTACCGGCGGGATTTACGATCACCACCGCGGTCTGCAACGAGTACAACGCCAAGGGGCAGGTCTTCCCCTCGGGGCTGATCGGCGAGGTCCGCCGCGCGCTGGCAACGGTGGAGCGCAAGATGGGGAAGCGGTTCGGGGACCCCAAGAACCCGCTGCTCGTTTCCGTGAGGTCGGGCGCCAAGTTCTCCATGCCGGGCATGATGGACACCGTCCTCAACCTCGGCCTCAACGAGGAGACCCTGCGCGGGCTGGGGAGCCTCACCGGGGACGAGCGGTTCGCCGAGGACGCCCACCGGCGGTTCGTCCAGATGTTCGGGAAGATCGTCCTCGACGTGCCCGGGGACAAGTTCGAGGCCATCATCGAGTCGCGCAAGCGTCGGGCGGGGGCGCGGGTCGACACCGACCTCGGGGTGCACGACCTCGCCGAGATCGCGCGGGAGTTCAAGGCGCTGATCAAACGGGAAAAGGGTGTCGACTTTCCCGCCGACCCGTGGGATCAGCTGGAGATGGCGATCCGGGCGGTGTTCGATTCCTGGATGGGCAAGCGGGCCGTCGACTACCGCAACTTCAACAAGATCCCGCACGACCTCGGCACGGCCGTCAACGTTCAGGCGATGGTCTTCGGGAACATGGGGACCGACAGCGCCACCGGCGTGGCGTTCACCCGGAACCCCGCGACCGGGGAGAAGCGACTCTACGGGGAGTACCTGCCGAACGCGCAGGGTGAGGACGTCGTCGCGGGGATCCGAACCCCGCACCCGATCTCCCAGATGGAGCGGGAGATGGGCGGGGTGTACCGGCAGTTCCAGGACGTCGCGAAGATGCTGGAGCGGCATTACAAGGATATGCAGGATCTGGAGTTCACCGTGGAGCGGGGGAAGCTCTGGATGCTGCAGACCCGCACCGGCAAGCGGACCGCGCAGGCCGCGGTGAAGATCGCGGTGGACATGGTCAAGGAAAAGCTGATCAACAGGGACGAAGCCCTGATGCGGGTGGAGCCGGAGCAGATCTACCAGCTGCTGCTGCCGCGGTTCGACCCCGATGACAAGGCCGCCGCGGAGCACGAGGGCCGGCTGCTGGCCCGCGGCCTGAACGCATCCCCGGGGGCGGCGACCGGGGTGGCGGTCTTCGATCCGGACACGGCGGTGGAGATCGGCGCCGCCGGGCAGTCGGTCATCCTCGTCCGGCCGGAGACGAACCCCGAAGACGTCCACGGCATGCTGGCCGCGAAGGGCATCCTGACGGCCCGCGGCGGCGCGACCAGCCACGCCGCGGTGGTGGCCCGCGGGCTCGGCAAGCCCTGCGTCGCCGGCGCGGAAGCGCTGCGGGTGGACCCGCACGCACGCCAGCTGAGCGTCAACGGCCGGGTCGTCCACCAGGGCGATTTCATCTCGATCGACGGCACGACCGGCGAGGTGTTCGGCCGGGCGATCCGGACGATCGATCCCGACCTGAGCAAGGAACAGGACCTTCAAACCCTCCTCGGGTGGGCGGACAAGACCCGTCGGCTGGGGATCTGGGCCAACGCGGACTATCCCCGGGACGCGGCGCGCGCCCGCGAGTTCGGCGCCGAGGGGATCGGGCTGTGTCGGACCGAGCACATGTTCTTCGAGGAAGACCGTCTGCCGATCGTCCGGCGGATGATCCTCGCCGACGGCGAGCCGGAGCGGCAGCGTGCGCTTGACGAGCTCCTCCCCATCCAGCGCGAGGACTTCATCGGGATCCTGCGCGAGATGGCGGGGGACACCGTCGTCATCCGGTTGATCGACCCGCCGCTGCACGAGTTCCTCCCCCGGTACGACGAGCTGCTCGTCGAGGTCACCGAGCTCCGGGTGCGGGGAAACGATCCCCGCGCCCTGGAGGAGAAGGAGCGGCTCCTCCGCGCCGTCGCGGCGATGCGCGAGCAGAACCCCATGCTCGGACTGCGGGGGATCCGGCTGGGGATCCTGTTCCCCGGGATCATCGACATGCAGGTGCGGGCGATCCTGGAGGCGACCTGCACGCTGGCCAAGGAGGGGATCAAGGCCCACCCCGAGATCATGATTCCGCTGATCGGCCACGTGAACGAGCTGCGGGTCGTGGAACAGCGGGTCCGGCCGCTGGCCGATCGGGTGATGAGCGAGCAGGGGGTGCGGGTGCGGTACAAGTTCGGCACGATGATCGAGATCCCGCGCGCCTGCGTGGTCGCCGACGAGATCGCCAAGCTGGCGGAGTTCTTCTCGTTCGGGAGCAACGACCTGACCCAGCTCATCTACGGATTCAGCCGGGACGACGCCGAAGGCAAGTTCCTCCTCCGCTACGTGAATGACAAGATCCTTCCGGAGAACCCCTTCCAGGTCCTCGACGTGGTGGGGGTGGGGACCCTCATCGACATGGCGGTCAAGCTCGGGCGGAAGACCCGGCCGGACATCGAACTGGGGATCTGCGGCGAGCACGGGGGCGATCCGGCGAGCATCGAGTTCTGCCACAAGGTGGGCCTGACGTACGTGAGCTGTTCGCCGTACCGGGTGCCGACCGCCCGGCTGGCGGCGGCGCAGGCGGCATTGCGGGAGAAGCGGGCGCGGGCCGAACGCGACCGCTAGCCGCCGCGCACGCGGAGGGCGGGACCGGTCGGGCAGGAACTCGCCAGGGGGGGCCGATGAACCCGCGCGAGACGACGGAGGCGTGGGAGGAGCAGATCCTGTCCCCGCACGCCGCCAGGAGTGCGCGGTCGCGGGGCCGGGTGCGCCCCGAGCCCAAGGATCCCCTGCGCACCGATTTCCAGCGGGATCGGGATCGGATCATTCACTCCAAGGCGTTCCGCCGCCTGATGCACAAGACCCAGGTCTTCCTCGCCCCCGAAGGCGATCACTACCGGACGCGGCTCACCCACACCCTCGAGGTCGCCCAGATCGCGCGGACGATCGCGCGGGCGATCCGGATCAATGAGGATCTCACCGAGGCGATCGTCCTGGGGCATGACCTGGGCCACCCCCCGTTTGGCCACGCCGGCGAGGAGGCACTCAACCAGGCGATGGCGGGCCACGGCGGGTTCCGGCACGACCTGCAGAGCCTGCGGATGGTGGAGCTCCTCGAGCGGCGTCGGGCGAAGGACGGGACCTACCAGGACGGGTTGAACCTGACCTGGGAAGTTCGAAACGGCATCGGCGGGCACTCCAAAGGCGCCTCCGACATCGGCATCTTCCCCGATCTCGAAACGACCCCGCCCCAGAGCGGCCCGGAAACCGTCGAGGGGCAGCTGGCGCGGGTCGCCGATCGCATCGCCTACGTCAATCACGACACCGATGACGCGATTCGGGCGGGGTTGATCAACGAGCGGGACATCCCCGCCGGCGTGCGCGCGGTTCTCGGGGAGACCCGGGGAGAATGGCTCGACACGACCGTGCGGGACATCGTCGACCGCTCCGCCGGCGTCGGGCGCATCCAGATGACCGAGGAGGTCCGGATCGCGCTCAACGGCCTCAAGGACTACCTGTTCGCCATCGTCTACCAAGGCTCGGCGGCGAAGGCCGAGGTGGGCAAGTCCCAGCGACTGCTGCGGGACCTGTTCGACTACTTCATCGAGCACCCCGACGAGATCAGCCAGGAATCCCGGCGGCTGCTCGACGAGGGCGAGGTGACGGTTCAGCGGGCCGTCTGTGATTTTCTCTCCGGCATGACCGACCGGTTTGCCATCCGGACGCAGGAGCGGCTGTTCGTCCCCCGGACGTGGGAGAGCTTCTGATGGGCCGCGCCGTAGGCCTCCTGACCATCGGGCAGGCGCCCCGGCCGGATTTGATCGAGGAGTACGAGCGGGCCCTCCCGACCGCCCGGCTCGTGCAGCGGGGGGCGCTCGATGACCTCGGCGACTCGGAGATCCTGGATCTCGCCCCCGGCCCCGGAGACGACGTGCTGGTCAGCCGCCTTCGGAGCGGTCGCGAGGTGCGGCTGGCCCGCCGACATCTCGAACCCCGTTTGCAGCGGTGCCTCGAGGAGTTGGCGCGAGAGGTGGACCTGACGGTGCTCCTCTGCACCGGGGACTTCCCTGCGGTGCGCCCGCCCGGGCTCGTGCTCGTGCCGCAGCGGGTGCTGCACCACATCGTCGCCGCCCTGGTGGACGGGCTGCGGGGGGACGGCCGCGCGGCCCGGCCGCTCGGCGTGCTGCTGCCCGATCCGGCGCAGGCGGCGTCGGCCGAGCGCCGCTGGGCGGACCTCGGTCGCGTGGTCACCGCCGCGGCGTCGCCGTACCAGGGCCCGGAGGCACTCGAGGCCGGGGGGGAAGCGCTGCGGGACGCCGGCGTCGCCGTCGTGGTCATGGACTGCATCGGCTACACGCGAGCGATGCGGCGCACCGTGTCGCACCTCGTCGGGGTGCCGACGATTCTCGCAAACGCCGCGGTCGCGATGATCGCGCGCGAGGCGGTGGAGGGGGCAGCATGAGGACTGCGGACGAGTACCGGGCGAGCCTGCGGGACGGGCGGGTCGTCTACTACGGGGGCCAGCGCGTGGGGGACGTGACGGCGCATCCGGCGCTGCGGGTGGCGGTCGATCACGCCGCGCTCGACTATCAGATGGCCGCGGACCCTCGTTACCGATCGCTCGCGGTCGTCCCGCGCCCCGGCGGCGGGGAGATGAGCCGGTATTTTGCGCTGCCCAAGACCGCGGACGACCTCCTGGCGCGCATGGAGTTGATCGAGACCAGCACGCGGCTCGGCGGGACGATCGTGCCGCTGCTGAAAGAGATCGGCACCGACGCCCTCCTCGCGCTGCACCTCGTGGCCCACGATCTCGACCGGGCGCGCGGCACCCAGTACCTCGAACGGGTCCGGACATTCTACGCCCACTGCCGGGATCAGGACCTGGCGATGGCGGTCGCCCAGACCGACGTGAAGGGCGATCGCGGGGCCGGCCCCAGCGATCAGGCGCACCCGGATTACTACGTCCGAATCGTGGAGGAGCGCGCGGATGGGATCGTGGTGCGCGGCGCGAAGGTCCACACTTCCGTCAGCATGAACGCCAACGAACTGATCGTGCTCCCGACGCGCGCGCTGGGGGAGCGCGATCGCGCCTACGCCGTGGCCTTCGCCATCCCGGTGGCGACGCGGGGGCTGACGCTCGCGGTCAGTCCCTACGGGGGACACGCCACCTCCTCGTTCGAACACCCCCTGTCGAGCCGGCACCGGATGACGGAGACGCTCACCGTTTTCGACGACGTGTTCGTGCCGCGCGACCGGGTCTTTCTGCAGGGGGAGTGGGAGTACGCCGGGCCGCTCGCGAGGACATTCGTCGAGTTTCACCGGTTCACCGCGGTGTCCTACAAGCTTCCGCTCGTGGACCTGTTCGTGGGCGCCGCCTACCTGATCGCCCGGTACAACGGGATCGAACGCGCCGGCCACATCCGGGATAAGCTCACCTGGCTCGTGGCCTACGCGAGCACGCTCCGGGCGCTCACCCGCATGGCGGCGCTGGACTGCTACCGGGGGGCGCTGGAGATCGCCATCCCCGATCCCGGCACCGTCAACATCGCGAAGCTGCACTTCGCTACTCAGTTTCACCGCGCGGTCGCCGATGTCCAGGAGATCGCCGGCGGCCTGCTCGTCACCGGTCCCGGCGGGGCGGACTGGGAGGCCCCGGCCCTGCGCCCCCTCATCGAGCGCTACCTCGGGGGAAAGGGGGTCGGGGCGGAGGCCCGGCTGCGGCTCCTGCACCTGATCTCGGATGTGACGACCTCGGCCCTGGGAGGCTACCACGCCGTCCTGGCGATCCACGCGGAGGGATCGATCGAGGCGGAGAAGCTGACGATTTATCGGACGGCCCCGGTGGAACGATGTGTGGCGCTGGCGAAGGAGCTGGCCGGGATCGCCGACTGAGCCTGGACCGAGGGGGGCACGCCGTGCCTGAGGCGCGCGACCGATTCTGGGATCGTCGGATCGAGACGCTGTCCCGTCCCGCGTTGGAGGCGCTCCAGCTGGAGCGCCTCCAACGACAGGTGGCCCGGTGTTACGATGGATCACCGTTCTACCGGGAAAAATTTGACCGGGCCGGGGTGGCGCCCCGCCATCTCGCGCGGCTGTCGGATCTCGCCCGCTTCCCGTTCGTCACCAAGCAGGAGCTGCGCGACGAGCAGGCCGCCCACCCGCCGTTCGGGCGGTACCTGCTCGCTCCGGCGGGGGCGCTGCGCGAGCTGCACCCCTCGTCGGGGACGACCGGGCACCCCGTCAACACGATCTGGTCCGCCTCCGACGTGGAGGTCATCACGGACCACACGGCCCGCACGATGTGGTCGTTCGGGACCCGGCCGGGGGACGTGGTCCAGAACGCGTTCGCCTACGGCCTCTGGGTGGCCGGGATGGCGGTGCACTATGCGGCGGCGCGCATCGGCGCGTTCTGTCTGCCGGCCGGGACGACCCCCGCCGCCCGTCAGATCGAGATGATGACCCGCGCCCGGGCCACCGTGTTGTTGGCGACCCCCTCGTTCGGGCTGTACATCGGCGAGCGGCTGCGGGCGACGGGGCAGAGGCCCGACGCCCTGGCCCTCCAACTCGGTTGCTTCGGCGGGGAAGCCGGGACCGAACTCCCGAGCACGCGAGCACGGCTGGAGCGCTCCCTCGGCATCGACGCCTACGACTACTACGGGCTGGCGGAGATCGGTCCCACCTTCGCCAGCGAGTGCGACCAGAAGGCGGGGCTGCACTGGGCGGAAGATCACTATCTCGTCGAGATCGTCGATCCCGACACGAGGCAGCCGCTGCCCCCGGGCGAGCAGGGGATCGTCGTGATCACCCACCTCACCCGGGAGGCCACCCCGATGATCCGGTACTGGACGAACGACTACGCCCGGCTGGACCTCACCCCGTGCCGCTGCGGGCGAACGCACGCGCGGTCCCCCCAGGGAATCGTGGCCCGCAACGATGATCTCGTCGTCTTCCGCGGGGCGAAGTTCTATCCGGTGCAAGTCGAGCAGGCCGTCCGCGCGTTCGCGGAGCTGAGCGACGAGTTTCGGATCGAGCTGGAGACGGAGCGTGAGACCGGGTTGGACCGGTGCACGGTCATCGTCGAGGCCGGGACGACCGCGGCGGCACCCGATCTCCCGGAGCGCGTGCGCCGCGCGCTGCGCGAAGCGCTGCTCGTCTCCCCCGCGGTCGCGATCGTGCCCCCCGGGTCACTCGAGCGCACCGAGTTCAAGGCGAAGCGCGTCCTCGACCGCCGCCCGCGGGCCGCCTCCCACCCGAGCCATCACCCCGCCCCGGCGGGGGGACCCGAGGGCGCCCACTCGTAGAGGACGTCGGGTTCCCGCTCCTCGTTGCCTGCCCCGTTGGTCCACTCGATCGGCGCGAACCCCCTCGCCTCGTAGAACGCCCGCGCGCGATCGTTCCGCTGGAACGTGAACAGCCGCAGCCGCCTTGGGCTCATCGCCTTGGCCTGGGCGAGCAGCCGGTCCCCGATCCCCTGCCGGTAAAAGCCGGGCCGGACGTAGAGGTGGTCGAGGTGGTCGCCGGTCAATGATAGAAACCCGACGATCGCCCCGTCGAGTTCGGCGACCCAGACCGCGCTGCGGCGCATCACCACCTCGGGGATCCAGCGGCGCGTCTCCTCGTCGCTGTGGATCGTGGGCAGGTAGGGCAGCGCCTCGTGGCGGGCGGCGAGGAACACCTCGGCGATCTCCGCCGCGTCGGCGCCGACCGCCGGCCGCAGGATCGCCTCCCGGCCACGCTTGGGGGTCATCCGCGCGTCGCTCCGGCCGGCAAATCCGAAAGGAATAGCGGGGGCGGCGCGCCCGGTCCGCCGCCCCCGCGACGTGCCGCGGAGATGGGGTTAGTGGCGCGGCAGGAGCAGGGCGGCGTCAGGGACGACCGCGAGCAGCATCAGGAGGAGCAGGATCAACGGCAGGATCGCGATGTAGGCCATCGCCAGCCGCTCGAAGCGCAGGCCCATGTAATAGGCGCCGATCAGGCTCGCCTTCATCAGGGCCAACACGATCAAGATGACGACGCGGGTCCCCGCCGAGATGTGAAAGACCAACACCGTGCTCATCTCGAGGGCGGTGATGGCGATGAGGACCAACCAGGCGGTGAGGTAGAGCCGGCTCAGGCCCTGCGTTTCATCCGTCATGATCCGTTGGCCTCCGTCGGGTAGGGTCGAGACGCCCGCATCACAGCAGGTAAATCGACGACCAGATGAACACCCAGACCAGGTCGACAAATCCCCAGTACAGCCCGGCGACCTCGACCCCTTCCGCCGAGGAAACGCCCCGGGCGACCCGGTCGGCCATCAGCCACAGGTACACGATGCCGCCGAGGACGTGGGCGCCGTGCAACCCAGTGATGATGAAGAAACTGAAGCTGAACGCCGGCACCCCCCAGGGGTTGCCGGTGAGGCGGGCGCCCTGCTCGATGAAGTGGGTCCACTCGCGCGCCTGCATACCCGCGAACAGCAGCCCGGCGATCACGGTCGCGGCGAGGAACCACACGGCCTGCCGGCGGAGCCCCTGCCGGAGGGCGTACACCGACATCGCCATCGTCGTGCTGCTGCAGATGAGGATCACCGTCATCGTCGCGACGAAGGGGATGTTCATCACGCCGGGGAGGTGGTTGGGCCAAGTGGGACTGGCGAGCCGCATCACCCACAGGCCGATCAGCAGCCCGGCAAACGTCATGGCGTCGGAGATGAGGAACAGCCACATCATGAGCTTGGGCCAACCGATGTCCCACGGCGACCGCCCGCCGCCCCAGCGCGCTCCGAGGTCCCGCCCTTGTTCCCGTGTCTCCACCGCGCTCGTCATCGTCCCCAGCCGCTCCTCATGCGGGCGCCGCCGCTCAGTTTACAACCAGAACAGCATGACAAAAAGATAGAGCCACAACCCGGTCAAGAAGTGCCAGTAGAGGGTGGTGACCTCGACCGCGGTTGACCGGAAAGGGGGGAAGGTCGCCCACGCCCGGGGCAGGATCATTCCAAGCGCCACCAGGCCCACCAGCAGGTGCACCCCGTGCGCCCCCGTGAGCAGGTAGAAGAATGAGCTGTGCGGATTGCTGGACAGGTAGATTCCCAGGTGCACGAACTGGCGCCACGCCACGAGCTGCCCGGCGAGAAACACGAGGCCCAGCCCCCAGGCCGCCGTGATCCCCCGCCGAAAGGCCACCGCGTGCCCCCGCCTCGCCTGCCGCCGCCCCCATTCCAGGGCGGCGCTGCTCGCGAGCAGCACCGCGGTATCCACCCAGAGGACGCCGGGGAGGGGGAGGGTGGCCCAGGTTTCGTCCTGGTGATGCCCCAGGTAGGTAGTGGTGAACGCCACGAACAGCATGGCGATCGCCGCCAAGGCGAACGCCATGCCCATCGTCGCCATGCTTGCCGGCGTCGGGCCCCCACCTGACCTGGCGCCGTTGTCGTCGGACCGGCCACCGCCGCCAGGCCGGCCCGGGCCCCCGACGACCGGTTTGAGCTTTTCGATCAGCTCGGTGGGCATGATCGGCTAACTCTCCCCGCCGCCGCCACCGTGACCGCCGGCGTAGGCCGGTGAGGCGGGCACCGTTTGGGGGATGTAATCCTCCGCCGCGCCGGGCACGCTGTAGTCGTAAGGCCACCGGTGCACCACCGGCGGCTCAGGCCAGTTCCCATGCGGGGGTGGGGAGTCCGCGGTCCATTCCAGTGTGTTCGCCTCCCATGGGTTGCGTTCGGCCTTCGGGCCCCGCAAGATTGTCGCAAAGAAGTTGTAGATGAAAATCAGCTGCGCCGCCCCCAGCCCGAACGCGCAGATCGAGATAAAGACATCGAGCGGCTGCACCTGACTCAGGAACGGATAGAAATTCGGGGTGTAGAGCCGCCGGCTCATCCCATTGGTGCCGAGGAAGTGCATCGGGAAAAAGGTCCCGTAGATGCCGAGGAAGGTGAGCACGAAGTGGATCTTTCCCAGCCGCTCGTTCATCATCCGCCCGAACATCTTGGGAAACCAATAGTAGGTCCCGGCGAAGATGGCGAACAGCGCCGCGGCCGCCATGACGAAGTGGAAGTGCGCGACCACGAAGTACGTGTCGTGGAAGTAGAGATCCACAGGCGAGGCGGCGAGGAAGATCCCGCTCAGCCCACCCGTGACAAACAGCGAGACGAAGGCGACGGCGAAGAGGAGCGCGGTGGTGAACCGGGTCCGCCCCTGCCAGAGCGTCGTCAGCCAGTTGAAGGTCTTGATCGCGGAGGGGATGGCGATGATCATCGTCGAGATCGTAAACGTCGCCCCCAGGATCGGGTTCATCCCGCTGACGAACATATGGTGTCCCCAGACGAGGAAACTGAGGAACCCGATCGCGGCGAGGGAGAGGATCATCGCTTTGTAGCCGAAGATCGGCTTGCGCGAAAACGTCGAGATGACGTCCGAGACAATCCCCATCGGGGTGAGGATCAGGATGTACACCTCGGGGTGCCCGAAGAACCAAAAGAGGTGTTGCCAGAGCAGCGGTTCGCCGCCGCTGTGATGCACCAGCGTGCCGCCGATCAAGAGGTTGGCCGGCACGAAGAAGCTCGTCCCCGCCACGCGGTCCATCAGGAGCATCGTCAGCGCGGCCATGAGGACGGGGAAGGAGAGAAGCGCGAGGATCGCCGTGATGAAGATCCCCCAGATCGTCAGCGGCAGCCGGCCCATCGACAGGCCGCGCGCGCGCATGTTGATGATGGTGGTCAGGAAATTGAGGGATCCGAACAGGGCCGAGATCATCAGGATGAGGATGGCCACCAGCCACAGCGTCTGGCCGAGCCCGGAGGCCGGCGACGCCTGCGGAACCGCCGAGAGCGGCGCGTACGAGGTCCACCCGTTGCCGGCGGGTCCCCCGGGGACGAAGAAGGAGGCGAGCAGGACGAGCACCGAGGGCACAAAGGTCCAGAACGACATCATGTTGAGGACCGGGAACGCCATGTCGGGGGCCCCGATCATCAGGGGGATGAGGAAGTTGCCGAAGGCCCCGGTGAGGATCGACGTCAGAAAGAAGAAGATCATCACCGTGCCGTGCATCGTCGCCGCCTGAAGGTAGGTCTCCGGATCCAGGATCCCCCGGTCCGGCCACCCGAGGTGCGCCCGCATCAGCATCGCGAGCGCCCCGCCAACCATGGCCATGAACAGCGTGACGAAATAGTACTGCTTGCCGATCATCTTATGATCCAAACTGAATACATAATGGCGGATGAAGCCTTCCCGGTGATGGGTGACGTGCGCGTCGTGTGCGAGTGCGGTCTCCACGGATGCTCTCCTTGATCGAGGATCCTCGCTCAATGCGCTGCCTGCTGCTGGAGCCATTGGTCGAAGGCGTCCTGGGACTGGACGGTGACGTTTCCCCGCATCGTGTAGTGGCCGACCCCGCACAGCTGGGCGCACGCGATCTGGTAGCTCCCCGGCTTGTCGGGCGTGAACCAGATGTCGACCGTCCGGCCCGGCACAGCGTCCTGTTTTACCCGGAAGTTCGGGAGGAAGAAGCTGTGGATCACATCGATCGATCGGATGCGGACCTCGACCGGGCGATCGACCACCAGGTGCAGTTCGTTGGTGACGACCAGGTTGGTCTTGGTGGCCGGGTCGTTGGGATCCAGCCCCAGCGGGTTGCTCTGCGAGACGAGGGTGGGATCGGTGCGCGCGAGCTTCCCATCCGGCCCGGGGTAACGGATGTACCAGAAGAACTGCCGGCCCGTCACCTCCACGACTTGGGCGTTCGCCGGGGGCGCGCTGTAAAGCCGCGACCAGGTGAACACCCCCAGGATCCCCAGGAAAATGAAAGCGGCGCCGGGGACCAGCGTCCAGGTCAGCTCGGCGCCCAGGTGCTCGTGCCAGTGCGCGGCACGCTCCTTGCCGCGGGCCGTGTAGCGCATTAGGGCGACCGCGAGAAAGATGTGGGGCGCCACGAACCCGATGGCCGTCGCCACGAGAATGGCGTAGAAGTACTCGTCGATCACCCGTCCCTGGACCGACGCGAGAGGCTGGAGCCACCAGTGATACCTGGCCACGATGAAGGAGACGACGCCGGCGACCAGGATGAACAGGAAAAGGATCCCGGCCCAAAACCCCGCGCGTCGTTCGTCGCGGACACCGCTCTGCGGCTGCATCGATTGTCCTCTCTACCGCGTGGTCGAGGATCGAGGTGCTGCCTAGATCATGCCCCGCCGATCACTGCGCATTAATTCGTCCCAAGCGCCGCGTAACCCTCCCCTCCCGACGCGCGGTCGGGGAGGGGAAGGGCGGGCTCACCCGCCTCGCGCACGGGAACGCGCGGCTATTTGTTGACGGTCATGCTCGGCTTGGCCGTCGCTGAGGGGGAAACTTGGAAGATGCCCCACATGCCGAGTAGCGCGTGCCCGGGAAAGCCGCAGATGAACTGGTACTTTCCCGCCTTGCTGGCGGTGAACTGGAGGGTGGCGGTCTGCCCCTTGGTGATCCCCACCTGCGGGTTGCTGGTCACCGCACCCGGGAACTCGGGCGTCGGCAGGGCCTGCGCCGGTAGCGTATCCGAGTACCGGATCACCTCTAGGCTGTGCGGCAGGCTGCCCTTGTTCGACAGGGTCAGCTTCACGGTCGCCCCCAGAGGCACCGTGATCACCAGGTGCCCTTTGTCGGTTCCGTTGAAGTTCAACTCACCGTTCGCAGCGGTTTGCGCGGCGACGATGGAGAACTCCGCGGGGCCGCTGCCGGCGGCTTCTCCGCCGGTTTGAGGCAGGCCCAGAAGAACCAGGGCCCCGATCCCCCCCCAGACAGCGGCAAATTGGTAGATCCGTTTCATACCACCCTCCTCTTGGCGCGTTTTGGCACGCAGATATTATAGGAAGGTCAGGGATATCCCGCAACCTCGCAGGTCCATCGCGGCTGCTTGCGCCGTCTCCATCGTAACGAGCAGAGGCCGCTGTGAGTTCTTTCTATGCGTCGCAGCCGTCTGGCGGGAGAGAATGGCGGCTTTCCCCCCAACCGCGCCGCGAACGTTCGTTCGAATCTAGTGATCCCACCGAGTCGAACTCTTTGGGCCGGGAAGGCGGTGATCAAAATCTCTTTTCGTGTATGTGTATACACTTAGAGGAAATGTTCCCCCGGCAGGGGAACCTTACGCCAAGCTGCACGTATGTCATCTTTAATATCGGTTCGTTGAGGAGGCGCCTATGAGAGTCCGGAAGTCCCCACAGTTCGGTAGGCTTCTAGGGATGGCGGTGTGCCTCGGCCTTGTCGTGACCCTGGTCACGTTTGGCGGGCTGCCGAAAGGCTTGGCGCAGTCGAAAACCGTTATGGTCGGCATCACCCTGCCGCTGACCGGTGCGGACGCCGAAGACGCCGAGCTGATCAAGGACGGCGCGATGTTGGCGATCGAAGAAGCGAACGCCAAGGGCGGCGTCGGCGGGTACAAGATCGAGGCCGTCGTGCTCGACGACGGCACGGCGACCGCCGGACAGTACGATCCGGCGCAGGCCGCCACCAACACCAAGAAGCTGCTGGCCACCGGGGGCGTCGTGGCCAACGTCGGGCCGCAGATGAGCGGTGAGGGGAAGGCGATGTCGCCGATCCTGAGCGAAGGCGACATGGCGACGATTACTCCCAGCTCGACGAACCCCGATATCACGGATCCGAAGTTCGCCTCCCAGTTCCGCCCCAGCGGGAAGGCGGTGTACTTCCGCACCGTGACCACCGATCGGTATCAGGGTCCGAACATGGCGAACTACTTTGCCGAGACCCTGCACGTGAAGACGATTTACGTGCTTGATGATTCCGGCGCTTACGGCGTCGGCATCGCCAACTCGTTCCAGCAGCGGGCCCAAGAGAAGGGCATCAAGATCCTGGGGCGGGACCAGCTGAACCCCAAGGAAGCCGACTACACGACGATCCTGACGAAGATCAAGGGGCTCAACCCCGACGCGGTCTACTACGGCGGCGTCGAGCAGGCCGGGTCGAAGTTCGCCAAGCAGGCCTACGATGTGATCCCCAAGGTGATCAAGGGCGGCGGCGACGGGGTGTACAGCGCGAACCTGCTCTCCGGCGCGGGGTTCCCCGCGTCCGATGGATGGTACGCGACGATCGCGGGACCGCACCTCACAGAAGACCCTGAGGTCCAGCCGTGGGTGGCCCGGTTTGCGAAGCGCTGGGGGAAGAACCCCGGCGATTACTCGATCACGGCCTATGATGCGGCGCTCGTGGTCCTGGACGCGATCGGGCGGGTGGCGAAGAGCGGGAAGGTTCCCGATCGGCACAACGTGCGCGACGCCATCCAGGCGACGAGTCTCAAGACCATGCAAGGGACGATCTCGTTCGACCAGAACGGGGATATCAAGAGCAGGATCGTCAGCGTCTTCCAGGTCACGCACAACACCAAATTCCCGGACAACGACATCCTGCACCAGTACAAGTATATCGGTCCGGCACCGCAGAACTAGCGGGTAAGGCTCACCTATGTGGAGCGGGTCGCCCCCTCACAGGTCTCCCGGTCAGGGGCACCGACCCGCTCCACTTGCTTTGGGGCCCGCCCCCGAGGGCGGCGACGGATGACCTTCCGGGACATTTTGTTGCAGCAGGTCATCAACGGCCTGAGCCTGGGGGCGATGTACTCGCTCCTCGCGCTCGGGTTCACGATGGTCTACGGCATCATCGAGTTGATCAACTTCGCCCACTTCAATATCTTCATGCTGGGTTCGTTCATTGCGTTGTTTGTTCTGCAATTCATCGGCCTTTCCGGTCAGACGCGCGCCCTCAGCGGCATCCCGCTCGTCGCCGCGCTCTCGCTGGCGTTTGGGAGCGCGATGCTCGTGTCGGGGCTGGTCGGTGTCCTCGTCGAGCGCACGGCGCTGCGCCCGATGCGGAACGTTCCCGGGACGGCGGCGATGATCACCACGATCGGCGTCTCCTACATCATCTACAACGTCGTGTTGCTGACGGTGGGGGCGCAGACCATGAACTATCCCAATCCGCTGCCGGCGGTGAGCTGGCACATCGGGCAGGCCACCCTGCGGCTGCGGGAGGTCCTGCTCTGGGTGGTGTCGCTCGTCCTGATGGGCGCGTTGCACCTCTTTGTCAAGCGGACGAAGATGGGCAAGGCGATGCGGGCGACGGCGCAAGATCAGGAAGCCGCCCGGATGATGGGGGTCGAGGTCGACCGGATCGTGATGTTGACCTTCTTCATCGGGTCGGCCTTGGCCGGTGCGGCGGGGTTGATCTTCGGCCTCTACTACAATTTTACGAGCTTCCTGATCGGGTACTCGGCAGGCCTCCGGGCGTTTACGGCGGCGGTGCTGGGCGGGATCGGAAACATCGTGGGGGCGATGATCGGCGGGCTGATCATCGGGCTGATCGAGTCGGTGGGGGGGCAGCTGCTTCAGGTGCGATGGACGGACGTGATCATCTTCTCCATCCTGATCATCGTGCTCGTCCTTCGTCCGACGGGGCTGCTCGGGCTTTCCACTCCTCAGAAATCGTGAGAACGACGCGTGGCTGACGTTTCCCCTGCACCGGCCGCCGAGCCCGAGGCCCTTACCTCCCCGCGGGGCCGGAGCATCGGCGACGTGTTCGGTGCATCCACCCGCTGGATTCCCGCGCCGCTGAAACGGCGCCTCGGCATGGGCGTCCTGCTTGCCGGGGCCCTGCTCTTCCCGGTGATCGTCCGGAACGGCGGCGACATCGATGCGGCGGCCAACGCGACCGCCTTTGCCATCCTGGCGCTCGGCCTCAATATCGTGGTGGGGTTCGCCGGCCTGCTCGACCTCGGCTACGCCGCCTTCTTCGCCATCGGCGCGTACATCTACGGGATCGTCGCCTCCGGTCAGGTGTCGCCGCACTGGGCTGCCTTCTGGGAGCCGCTGCAGTGGCTGGGTCTCGTCAGCCGGTTCCACATCGAAGGCGTGCCGGACGTCGTGCAGCTCCATTTTTCGTTCTGGCTGATGCTCCCCGGCGCGGCGCTGGTGGCGGCGTTTTTCGGCGTGCTGTTCGGCGCCCCGACGCTGAGGTTGAAGGGCGACTATCTGGCGATCGTCACGCTGGGGTTTGGGGAGATCGTCCCCATCGTGGTGCGCAACACCCCCGTCCTCACCAACGGGGCCGCGGGCCTGAATGGGGTCATCCCGCCGAGGATCCTCGGTTTCAAGTTTGGGGTGGACTCGCTCCCGTACTACTATCTCGGGGTCATCGTGATCGCCCTGCTCATCTTCATCAGCTACCGGCTGAAGGATTCCCGCATCGGCCGGGCCTGGATGGCGATCCGGGAGGACGAGATCGCCGCCGGGGCGATGGGGGTCAACCGCACCCGGCTGAAGCTCCTGGCGTTTGCCATCGGGGCCTCGTTCGCCGGGGCGACCGGGACGATGTACGTGGCCAAGCTGCAGACCGCGACCCCCGACATGTTCATGTTCCCCGTCTCGGTGATGGTGCTGGTGATGATCGTGCTCGGCGGGATGGGCAGCGTGGCGGGGGTCGTGGTGGGAGCCCTGCTGTTGCAGCTCCTCCAGTCCTGGTTCCTGCAGGATCTCACCCAGGGGGTGCACGCGCTGGGCCGCTTCGTCCAGAGCCCCTGGTTGCAGACCCTCGATCTGGTCCAGTCGATCGAGCTCATCTTCGGCATCATCCTCGTGTTCATGATGCTGTACCGCCGCCAGGGGTTGATCCCAGCCTCTCGGCCGGCCGCGGCCCTGTCCCTCACCGAGCAGGCGGCGATGCCGTCGCGCGGCGGGACGGTGACCCTCAGCCGGATCGAGAGAGTGGAATTGCCGGCCGGAACCCCGATGCTCGAGACCCAAGGGCTGACGAAGCGGTTCGGGGGGATTACCGCGGTGAAGGGGGTCGACTTGAAGATCCAGCCCCATACCGTGGTCGGCCTGATCGGCCCCAACGGTTCCGGGAAGACCACCTTTTTCAATCTGATCACCGGCTTGGACACCCCCGACAGTGGGCGGGTGCTCTTCATGGGGCGGGAGATCACGGGCTTCCCCCCGCACGCCATCGTGGAGCGGGGCATCGCCCGAACGTTCCAGACGCTCCGTCTGTTCGCCAACATGACCGTGCTGGACAACGTGCTCGTGGGGATGCACGTCCGGACGCGCGCCACCGCCCTGGGCGCGGTGGTGCGCCCGCCGTCGGTACGGGCCGAAGAAGTCGCCTCGCGGGCGTGGGCGATGGAGGTCCTGGGCATTTTCGGCAACCGCTTGATCCCACGGGTGAATCACACGGCGGGCAGCCTCTCGTACGCGAACCGGCGCCGCCTGGAGATCGCCCGGGCGGTTGCCACCCGGCCCAAACTCCTCCTGCTCGACGAGCCGACCGCCGGCATGAACCCCGCGGAGACCCTCGAGCTCGCCGATCAGATCCGAAGCCTGCGGGATCTGGGGATCACGGTGCTCCTGATCGAGCACAAGCTCAACGTGGTCAACACCATCGCCGACAGCGTGACCGTGCTGGACTACGGCGAAAAGATCGCGGAAGGTCGGGCGGAGGAGGTTCAGCGCAACGACGATGTCATCCGGGCCTACCTCGGACGGACGGCCGCTGCTCGAGTTTAAGGACGTCGACACCTACTACGGGCAGCTGCACGCCCTCAAGGCGGTGAACTACGAGATCCGCGCGGGGGAGATCGTCTGCCTGCTCGGGGGGAACGCCTCCGGCAAGTCCACGACGATGAAGACGGTCCTGGGGATCGTCAAGCCGGCCCGTGGCACGGTGACCTACCGCGGTGAGTCGATCAACACCCTGTCCACGTCGGAGCGGGTGCGCCGGGGGATCGCGCCCGTCCCGGAGGCCCGCCGGCTGTTTCCGAAAATGACGGTCTACGAGAACCTGGAGATGGGGGCGTTCACGCGCGAGGACCCCGCCGGGATCCAGGAGGACCTCGAGCGCGTCTACAGCCTGTTCCCGCGGGTGAAGGAGCGGCGCACCCAACTGGCGGGGACCCTGTCCGGCGGCGAGCAGCAGATGGTGGCGATCGGGCGGGCGCTGATGGCACGGCCCACGCTGGTGTGCATGGACGAGCCCTCGATGGGGCTCTCGCCCGCGTTCGTGGAGCAGGTCTTCGACATCATCCAGACGATCAACCGGCAGGGGACGACGATCTTCGTCGTCGAGCAGAACGCCAACATGGCGCTCTCCATCGCCAACCGCGGCTACGTGCTGCAGACCGGTCAGGTGGTTCTCTCCGGGACGGCGAAGAGCCTGCGCGAGAACGAGATGATCCGCAGCGCGTACCTCGGAGAGATGAAGATCGCCTAGGGCGCGGTCAGGCCAGCGCCTCCGCAACGCTTCGCCGCAACAATCCACCCAACTCTTCGATCTCGCCCTCCGTGATCGTGAGGGGCGGCCCGACGAGAATCTGGTTGACGGTCGATCCCTCAAGCGCCCCACCCGCGGGGTAAACGAGGAGGCCGTTCCGGAAGGCGGCTTCGACCACCGCCCGGCCGGGCGCCCCGGCCGCCGGATGACCGGGCGGGGCGGCGAACTCCACCCCCCACATCAGCCCGCGGCCTCGGATCTCCTCGACGCCGCGCTGGGTCCGCAACGGTTCGAGCTCGCGGGCCAGGCGTTCGCCTTGCGTTTTCGCGGCGGTCACGAGATCGTGCGCCCGCACGTACTCCAGCACCGCCGCGGCGGTGGCGCAGGCCAGCGGGTTGCCGGCGTAGGTGTGCCCGTGGATGAACTGGCCGGAGGTGCGCAGGATCCGGTCGCTGATCCGTTGGTGCACGATCACGGCGCCGATGGGGATGTACCCGGCCCCGAGGCCCTTCGCGCACACGATGATGTCGGGGATCACCTTCCAGTGGTCGATGGCAAAGTTGGCGCCGGTGCGCCCGAACCCCGTCATCACCTCGTCGGCGATGAAGAGGATCTCGTGCCGGTCGCAGATCTCCCGGATCAGCGGGAAGTATTCGGGCGGCGGGACGACCGCCGCGTTGGCCGCACCCGACAGGGGCTCCGCGATGAACGCCGCGATTTCCTGCGCCCCCTCCCGTCGGATGGCCGCTTCTAGCGCGGTCGCACACTCGATCCCGCACCGGCCGTACGTCAGCCCGAACGGGCAGCGGCGGCAGTGCACCTCAGGGATTTGGGGAAACGGGAGCAGGAGGGGGGCGTAGGGGCCTCGGCGGGCGGCGAACCCGGACAGGGCGAGGGCGGCCAGGGTCGCCCCGTGATAGCTGGCCCGCTTGCTGATGATCTTGTACTTCTTCGGACGGCCGGCGTCGACCCAGTACTGGCGCGCCAGCTTGACCGCGGTCTCGGTGGCCTCGCTGCCTCCCGACACGAAGAACACCCGGGTGAGCCCCGGAGGGGCGAAGCTCACCGCGAGATCCGCAGCCCGCTCCTGCGCCTCGCTGCTGAAGGTGGAACCGTGCGCAAACGTCATCCGATGGAGCTGCGCCTCGATCGCCGCGAGGATCTCCGGCACCCCGTGGCCGAGGTTGGCGGCCAGCGGTCCCGACGATCCATCGAGATACCGCCGCCCCTGGTCGTCGTAGATGTAGATGCCGGCCGCGCGGACGGCGCGGACGCGGTCCGCGGCCCCCATCCGGTAGAGGACATGGCTCTCGGACGTGCGGATATTATCCATAGAAACCTCCTCGAAGGCGCGGGGTGGGAGTTCGTGTCGGCCCGCGGCGATTCCCTGCACGCCCGCCCCGCGCCGGCCGCTTCGACGTTCGGCAGGGACCGAAGGGTTCGGGCGGAAGATACTTCACCAGACACACGAAGGAGGCGCGGCGGGTCGATCGAGCGCTACCACGGCGCCGCCGCCGCGGCGGGCGATGGCGGGAGCAAAGGAAATCACCGACGAGATCCGGCGCCGGGTGAATATCCTGGAGGTCGTGTCCCAACACGTCACCCTGCGCCGGGCCGGCCGGAGTTACAAGGGGTTGTGCCCGTTCCACTCGGAGAAGACCCCCTCGTTTACGGTCGACCCGGAGCGGGGCTTCTTCTACTGCTTCGGCTGTCACGCCGGAGGCGACGTGTTTGACTTTGTGATGCGGATGGAAACGGTGACGTTCGCCGAGGCCCGGCGGGACCTGGCGGACCGCGCCGGCGTCCGGGTCGAGCACGCACCCAAGGATGATCCGTCGCAAGGGGAACGGGAGCGTCTTCTCCGGACCGTCGCCGAGGCGGCCGCTTTTTTCCAAGCGCAGCTGAAAGCGCCGGGGGGCGATCGGGCGCGTCGATACCTGGCCGGTCGACGGGTCGATCCGGAGATCCAGCTGGCGTTTCGGCTCGGCTTCGCGCCGCCGGGCTGGGACCACTTGATCCGGGCGCTGCACGCGCGGGGCTTCGACGCCGCCGTCCTGGAGTCGGCGGGTTTGGCGGTGGCGCGGCCCGGGGGGGATGGGCACTACGATGCGCTTCGGGATCGGGTGATTTTTCCGATCCACGACCTCCAGGGCCGGCCCGTGGCGTTTGGCGGCAGGGTCCTCGATGCCGGCACCCCCAAATATTTGAACACCCGCGAGACCGCCCTGTTCACGAAGGGAAAGACGCTCTACGCCCTGGGGGAGGCCCGGGAGGCCATCCGCGAGACCGGCGAGGCCGTCGTCGTCGAAGGCTACATGGATGCGCTGGCCTGCCACCAGTACGGCATCCGCAACGCCGTGGCCTCGCTGGGGACGGCGTTGACGCTCGATCAGGCGTTGTTGCTCAAGCGGTTTGCGGCTCGGGCGATCCTGGTCTACGACGCCGACGCCGCGGGGGTGGGGGCCTCGGAGCGGGGGCTCGAGGTGTTCGATCAGGCCGAGCTCCCGGTGAGGGTGGCGGTGCTGCCCGGAGAATCCGACCCCGACGCCTTCCTCCGGGAGGAGGGGCCGGAGGCTTTCCGGAGGCTTTGTGCCGCGGCCCTGCCGGTGTTCGACTACAAACTGGCCCTGGCTTCCAGCCGGTTCGACAGCAAGACCGTGGAAGGAAAGGTAGGAATTGTTAACGAAATTAGTCAGTTAATCGTATCGGTGACACATCCCGTGCGCCAGGAGGAATACGTTCGCCTCCTTGCCAATCGGCTGGGCGTCCGGGAGGAGGCCATCCGGGGACAGTTGCGGCGTATGGGTCGTTCCCGGCCTGGGGCGGCGGAGTTGAGGGCCCCGGTCCAGGTGCAGCCGGCGTCCGACGCGAGTGGGAGGGTGGTGACTGAGCGGGAGCTGCTCCACCTGTTGGTGACAAGCGCGGACGCGCGGGATTCCCTCCGGGGCGTAGTTACCCCGGAGATGTTTGTTGAGCCGGCACACCGGGAACTGGCAGCGGCGGTCTTCGCGGAGGAGGCGGCCGGGGTCGATGGGTCGGCGTGGCTGCGGGGGCGGCTCCGGAGCGAGACGGCGATCTCGCTCCTCAGCCGATTTTTGATTGCCGAGCCGTCCGCGGGAGACCCGCAGCGGGGTGCGGAGGCGTGCGCCCGACGGCTGAGACGGTTTGTGCTGCAGGGGAGGGTCGATGATCTGCGGGTGGCTTTGGAACGGGCCGAGCGCACCGGGGACCAGGTTCGCGTGGGAGCCCTACAAATTGAACTACAAGAATTGTACAGGGAGTTGAAGGGTAGTGCCCAAGCCTCGTAAAGCACAAGCGTTGCCCGGGACGGACGGAGCGGGACCGGCCCGGAAAAAGGCGGACGCCGAGAAGGTGCTGAGCACCCTCTCGAGCGAGATACGCCAACTCGTCGAGTCGGGCCGCAAGCGCGGCTACGTCACCTACGACGAGATTCAGGAAGCCGCGCCCGAAGTCGAGCACAACCTCGACGAGTACGACCGCATCTACGGGATGCTGGTCGATCTCGAGATCAAGGTTGTCGACGACCCCAAGGACGCGGAGAAGCCCGCGGACGACGAGGAGGAACCCGAAGCGGTGCTGGAGCCCCTGGAGGGGGTGAGCATCGACGATCCTGTCCGGATGTACCTCAAGGAGATCGGGAAAGTGCCCCTGCTCAACTCCGCGGAGGAAATCAAGCTGGCCAAGCGGATGGAGCGGGGCGACGAGGAGGCCAAGCGCCGCCTGATCGAGGCCAACCTGCGCTTGGTGGTGAGCATCGCCAAGAAGTACGTCGGCCGTGGCATGCTGTTCCTGGACCTGATCCAGGAAGGCAACCTGGGGTTGATCCGGGCCGTCGAAAAATTCGACTGGCGCAAGGGCTACAAGTTCAGCACGTATGCCACCTGGTGGATCCGACAGGCGATCACGCGCGCGCTCGCCGATCAGGCACGGACGATCCGGATTCCCGTGCACATGGTCGAGACGATCAACAAGCTGATCCGAATCTCCCGGCAACTGCTCCAGGAGCTCGGCCGCGAGCCGACCCCGGAGGAGATCGGCCAGGTGATGAAGATGCCGACGGAGCGGGTTCGGGAGATTATCAAGATCGCGCAGGAACCGATCTCGCTGGAGACCCCGATCGGGGAGGAGGAGGACAGCCACCTCGGGGACTTTATCGAGGATCAGGACGCCCTCGCCCCCGCCGAAGCCGCGTCGTTCACGATGCTGAAGGAGCAGTTGGAGGGCGTGCTCGACACTCTGACGCCGCGCGAGCGTAAGGTCCTCAAGTTGCGGTTCGGGCTCGACGACGGGCGGCCGCGCACCCTGGAAGAGGTGGGCCAGGAGTTTGGCGTCACGCGCGAGCGCATCCGCCAGATTGAGGCGAAGGCGCTCCGCAAACTCCGCCATCCCAGCCGCAGCAAGCGGCTCAAGGATTTTATCGAATAGCCGTCCGCACCCCTCGGACAACTGGACCGGCCCGGGCCCAACCGGCCCGGGCCGTTTGATGCGCGGCCCGGGCTCATTGCGTCAAGAGGAGAAGGCGGGAAGCGGGGCGGGGTCGGGTCAGGCTAGTGCGAGTGCTGGGTGCTTGCGGCCTTCGGCAGTCCCTCCAGATCCCAGATGCTCAGGTTCAACGCGACGATCCCGAGAACCAGGGACGTCCAGAAGTTTCCCGGTCTGGCCGTAAACGACAGCACCCACGGCGCGACGATGAACCAGATCCCGACGAGTCCGGTCACGATCTGGATCCAGACCCGCCGTCGCGCCCCTTCGCTGAGTGCGGCGCTCCCCGCGAGGACCAGCAGGATCACGCCGCCGATGACGCTCGTCCACGCCGTCACCGCGTTATCGGGAAACGGGAGGACGGCTGGAGCGATGATGAACCAGATCCCGATCAATGCGTTAACCACGTTCTGCCACAACATGGACGCTCACTTCCTTTCTGCCTTCACGCGTCCCGTCGGCCGCTTCCGCCTTCACCTTAATCGTACCGCGCCCGCCCACCCCCGGCAAGATCGTGGCCGCGCGCGCGGAAGTGCGCAGGGCCGCAAGGCGGAGCCTCGGCGCGCGGGGCCGGTGCGCTCTGCCGCGCTGGCGCCAAACGGCGCACGGTTTTAGAATAGGAGGCGGGCGGGGAGCGCTGGGGTTCGTGGGTTGGTGATCGGCCCGAAGTCTGACCGCGAGGGTGGAAGGCGATATGACGTACCGCCACCAGGCGGGCCCGGTAAGGGAAGGCACGGTGTTGTGGGAGCCGACGGCCGAGGATCGCTCGCGCGCCGCCATCACGAAGTACCTCGCCTGGCTCGAAGCCAGGCGGGGGCGGGCGTTCGACTCCTACGAAGAGCTGTGGCGCTGGTCGGTGACCGATCTGGAGGGGTTCTGGACCTCGATCTGGGAGTTCTTCGATGTCCGGTCGCACCACCCGTATGCCCGCGTGCTCGCCGATCGCCGGCTTCCCGGTGCGACCTGGTTTCCCGGGGCGGAGATCAACTATGCGGAGCACGCGTTGCGCCGCCGGGACGAGCATCCGGCGGTCTTATCCCGATCCGAGACGCGGCCGCCCACCACCCTGACCTACGCCCAACTCCACCGGCAGACCGCTGCGGTCGCCTCGGCGCTGCGGCAGATGGGGGTGGGGCGGGGAGACCGGGTCGTCGCCTACATGCCCAACATCCCCGAGACCTTGGTCGCGTTTCTGGCCGCGGCCAGCCTCGGGGCGATCTGGTCGAGTTGCCCCCCGGAGTTCGGGATCCGCAGCGTGGTCGACCGGTTTCGGCAGATCGAGCCGAACGTGTTGTTTGCCGTTGACGGGTACCGCTACGGCGGTGCATCGTACGACCGGATGGAGGCGGTGGCCGAGCTCCAACGCTGCCTGCCGACGGTGACGGCCACGGTGCTGGTTCCGTATCTCCGCGATGCTCCGCCTCGGGATCGGCTGTCGAGCGTGCAGCTCTGGTCGGAGGTCGCGGACCGTCCCAGTCCTTCGGCGCTCGAATTCCAGTCCGTGCCGTTCGACCACCCACTCTGGGTCCTCTACTCCTCGGGGACGACCGGCCTCCCCAAGGCGATCGTGCAGGGCCACGGGGGAATCCTGCTCGAGCACTTGAAGGCGCTGGCGCTGCATATGGACCTCACCTCCGAGGATCGTTTCTTCTGGTTCACCACGACCGGATGGATGATGTGGAACTTCCTTATCAGCGGACTGCTCCTGGGCATGACCGTGGTCCTCTTCGACGGCAGCCCGCATCACCCAGATTTGCGGACGCTGTGGCGGATGGCCGAGGAGACCGGGCTGACCTACTTTGGCACTAGCGCCCCGTTCATCCTGGCGTGCGCCAAAGCCGGTCTCGACCCGGGGCGGGAGTTCGATCTCGGGAAGGTGCGTGCGCTGGGCTCCACGGGGGCGCCGCTCACCCCGGACGGGTTCCTCTGGGTGTACGAGCACGTGAAGGAGGACCTGCGGCTGGGCTCGGTGAGCGGAGGCACCGACCTCTGCACGGCGTTCGTCCTGTCGTGCCCGCTGCTGCCGGTCGCCGCCGGCGAGATCCAGTGCCGGGGGCTCGGCGCCCGGGTGGAGGCGTTCAACACCGAGGGGCGGGCGGTGGTGGATGCGGTGGGCGAACTGGTGATCACCGAGCCGCTGCCTTCGATGCCGCTGTTCTTCTGGAACGATCCCGACGGCCGCCGTTACCGTGAAAGCTACTTCGAGACCTTTCCAGGGGCGTGGCGGCACGGGGACTGGATCCGGGTGACCCCCCGCGGCAGCTGCGTGATCTACGGGCGTTCGGATGCGACGCTGAACCGCGGCGGGGTGCGGATGGGAACGAGCGAGTTCTACCGTGTCGTGGAGGAGACCCCGGAGGTGCTCGACAGCCTGGTGGTCGACACTGGCGAGTCGGGCCGGGAAGGGCGGTTGCTGCTCTTCATCGTCCTGAAGGAGGGCGTCCGGCTCGATGCGGCCCTGCAGGCGCGGATCAAGCAGACGCTGCGCGCCGAGCTGTCGCCCCGTCACGTGCCCGACGCGATCTACTCGATCGGAGAGGTCCCTCGGACGCTCAACGGCAAGAAGCTCGAGGTGCCGGTGAAGCGGATTCTGGCGGGGGCGCCGGCGGAGGGGGTCGTCAGCCCGGACGCGATGAGCAACCCGCAGGCCCTCCGCCCCTTCGTCGAATTGGCCCACGCTCCGACCCCCGACCGGTAGCCGCGTTCGCATCGGCGGCTGGGCATGGGCCACGTGAGCGGCCGCAAATGTCCCTGACCGGGTCACCGCCCAAGGATTCCGGGAGGCTGGCCCGGGGTGTGCACGGCGCGCGCCCCCTGGGACCGGCGCGGGAATTTGGCCCGCTTCTCCTGCTTGCGTTGATTTGGGGCGGATCGGTCCCGCTGACGAAGCTCGGACTCCGAGAGATTCCTCCGTTGACCCTCACCGCCCTGCGGTACGTGGTCGCCGCGCCGTGTTTCGTTTGGCTGCTCCGCGGCCGGCCGCTGCCTCCCCCCCGGTCGCTGGCCGCCGCCGCCGGGCTCGGGGTGCTGGGCATCGCGGTAGGTCAGCTCTCGCAGACCTTGGGCGTCGGGAGAACATCCGCGTCGGTGGCAACGGTGATCTCGGCGACGATCCCCATTCTGGTCGTCGTCTTCGCGCGGATCCGGCTGCGCCAGGCGATCGCCCTCCGGCAGGGCCTTGGGTTTGCGGTGGCCCTGGGGGGCGTTGCCCTCGTCGCCACTGGTGATCCCCGCCATCTCATGCCTCTGCTGACCTCGCGCGCGTTGGGGGGAGAGGCCCTGGTGCTGTTTTCCGCCGTGACCATCGCGCTGTACTACGTGATGAGTGTGGAATTGGTCGGGCGGTATTCCGTGATCACGATCGCCGCCGTGACCTCGCTAGCGGGAACGTTGGCGTTGATCCCTGTCGCGGCGTGGGAGCTCCGGCACGCGGCGCTGCGGCTCACCGGCGAGGGGGTGGCCGTTGTCGGGTACCTCGCCCTGCTGGTCACCGTGGTGGGGCTTCTGATTTGGTTTCGCGCCCTGCACCGCCTCCCGGCCAGCGCCGCGGCCGCGCTCCAGTACCTGCAGCCGATCGTGGGAGTGGGTGCCTCCGCCGCGCTGTTTGGGGACCCGCTGGGGACGTGGTTCGGGGTGGGGACGGGGTTGGTGTTCCTCGGCATCGCCTTGAGCACGACCGGCCAGCCCGCCGGGGCGACGAGCCCCTCATCTTGAGCGGCAGGTTCCATAGGTCGGGGGGCAAAACCCTGCGGGCAGGCACGATCAATTCCCATGACACGTCATTCAGCGGATCCTGCCGATGCCGGCGCATAAGAGTCGGGGGGACCACTATCCGGATTCGGCCTAGTGCCAACGTACTACTTGGTACTCAAGACGCGACGCATGCGCTGACGCGGCGATATTGAATAGCAAGACCATCCTCGGGAAAGGCGCTGGAATGACATCCACCAGTGGTGCACTCCCCCATGAGTGCCTCGGAGGTTTCCTTCGGGCGCTGGCGGGTATTCGCCTCATTCTCATTAGAGAGGTGGATTTCCAGGTCCGCCACTAATGGGTAAGAACCAAATGAGAGCCAAAAGAGGAGGTGTGATATGGCTACACAGACCAAGCACGCGCACGGCGTCTTCTCTTGGGTACAGTTGGGGGTCCCCGACACCGCACCGGCAAAGCCCTTCTACGGGAGCCTGTTCGGGTGGGAGTTTGAGGACATGCCGGCCGGCCCTGGAATGACGTACGCGTTCATCAAGTACAAGGGCAAGAGTGTCGGTGGCCTCGCCGCTTTGCCCAAAGAGGTCATCGCCAAAGGCGTGCCGTCGCACTGGCTGCCCTTCGTCAACGTGACGAACGTCGATGACGTCGTCAAGAAGGCGAAGCAGAGCGGCGGCAAGTTGCCGATGGGCGAGGCCATGGACGTTCTGGATGCTGGACGCATGGCATTCCTGCAAGATCCTACAGGTGCGCATTTCGCAATCTGGCAGGCCAAGACCCATCAAGGCGCTGATGTTGTCAACGAAATCGGCGCGATGTGCTGGAACGAACTGATGACCTCGGACACCGAAGCTGCCGGGCGGTTCTACAAAACGACCTTCGGCTGGAACGCCGAACAGGTCGATATGGGCGAGGATGGCACGTACACGATCTTCAAGATCGGCGAAAAGCAGATCAGCGGGATGATGAAGCGACCACCGCGCTTGAAGGATGTGCCGCCCAACTGGCTCACGTACTTCGCCGTTACGAACGTCGACGATATGGCGAAGAAGGCCGCGAGCCTCGGCGGCAAGATCTTCCAGCCGCCAATGGACATCCCGGATATCGGCCGCTTCGCGGTGATCCAGGATCCGCAGGGCGCGGTGTTCGCACTCTTCAAGCCGAAGGCGTGACGAGCCGGCCTCAGACGGCTGGCCCGGGTGGCGTGGGTGGGGGTGGGGCGGGCACACCGGCTCCACCCCCCGGCATTCGGGCAAGCCCCACGCGCTGACAAATTCCCCGCCGACGTCCGGGACCACCACCACGGGAAAAGCGGACCAGGAAACCGGAGGAGCCCATCACCTCGTGCGTGCACGATCGTGCTACCCACCTACCGCTAGGCCTTGCGTTTCGCAGCGGCGCCTCATGGGTCACACCCGGGCCATCGCGCAGTGGAAGCGCCTCTCGGGCACCGCCGACGAGCGCGCCGCCGCTGCATCGACGGTGTCGAGGTCGACCGTCTGTTGGCCTCCTTGTGCCGGGCTGGCGATCGCGGAAGGCGGCCCCCGGGGGGGGTGAAGGGGGGCGGGACGCGAAATTCGTCTGGGCACATTCGGCCGACCGCGGGGCAGGAGAACGACCCCGTACGGTTGACTTTCCGCTCGGGGTGCATCCAATCTTGTTGGTGGGATGAGCGCCCACCGGGCGGGGCGCGCCGCGATGCGCTTCGGGCGGGCCGGGCGCCGTGGAGGCGGGAGAATTGGGCGACCCCGATCCAGTCCTGATCGATATTCCCGAGGAGCTCGACGGTCCCCGCGTGTGCTTTGGCCACCCCGGTCGGAGGATGCCTCCGCCGTCTGGGAGGCGATGGAAGAGTCGCGCGCGCATCTGGCCCCATGGGTGTCCTGGGTGCACGATCTGCGCTCGACGATCAGCAGGCGACGATTGCCCGGCTGAATGCGCGATGGGTCCTCCGCGAGTTCCTCACCGTCGGCATCTTTGACCGCGCGACGGGTCGCTATCTCGGGGGAGCGGCCTCCACCGGATCAACTGGTTGGTCAGGACATTTGAGATCGGCTATTGGATCCGGGCGGCGGCGCAGGGACGGGGGTATGTGGCCGAGGCCGTGCGGGTGCTGGTCCGGTTCGCCTTCGAGGCGTTGGGCGCCAACCGAGTGGAGATTCGGACGGGGGGTGGGAACGCCCGGAGCCGGAAGGTCGCGGAGGCGTGGGTTTGCGAGGGCACGCTCCGGGCGCGCCCGCATCGATGGGGAAGGGCGGGTCGCCGACACCGTCGTCTACGCCTTTGATCCCCGAGGACTATGTGCGGCTCCCTTGGCGCCCCACGCTGCTCCCGTATCCCCCCGCGCCCGGCCGGGGCTGAATGGCCGGCGCATCTTGGCGTTACGGGGGACCTTCAACGTGGGCGGCGCCATCTGCAGCGAGCCGTGCGATCCGACGATGAAGGGCGGCGGACCGCCGACGTCATCTTTCCCCGAGCGGGAGGAAGCGGAGAGGAGGCCGAAGGGGTGGGAGTGTTGAGCGGGCAGGGCGCGCTCGTGTTCGGGGCCAGTAGCGGGATCGGCCGGGCCACGGCCGTGGCCTTGGCCCGTGCCGGGGCGGCGGTGGTGGTGGCGGCCCGAACCGGGCCGGCGCTCGAGCAGGTAGCCGCGCAGATCCGGTCGGAAGGCGGACGGGCCGACGCGGTGGTCGTGGACGTGGCGGTGCGGGAGCAGGTCGATGCGGCCGTTGACCGGGTCCGTGCGTTGTGGGATGCCCTCGACATCGTGGTAAATGCTGCGGGCACCAACGTGCCCAGGCGGCGGCTCGACGTCCTCAGCCAAGCGGACTGGGATGAGCTGATCCGCGTGAACCTCAGCGGCGCGTTTCATACGATCCAGGCGGCGCTCCCGCCGATGCGGGACCGCCGGAGCGGACTGATCGTGCAGGTCTCGTCGGTGTCCGGGCGGTGGGGGGACACGTCGGGGGCGGCGTACCAGGCCAGCAAGCACGGCGTGATCGGGCTCTGTCAGGCCACCATGTTCGAGGAGCGCCGCAACGGCATCCGCGTGACCGCGGTCCTGCCGGGTTTGACCGACACCCCGATCCTGCAGCGTCGGTCCGAGCCGCCCCCGCGGTCGGTCCTGGACCAGGCGCTGCAGCCCGAGGATGTGGCGGCGGCCTGTGTCTTCCTGGCGAGCCTGCCGGCGCGGAGCTACGTTCCCGAGCTGATCATGCTGCCGCCGCAACTCCAGTGCGTGGGGCTGACGGCGATCTGAGGGGGTGGGTGGGTTCATGCAGACGTTCAGATTTCAGGCGGCTCCGCTCGAGGACCTCAGCGTCCGCGTCTTTCGCGCGCTGGGCGCGCCGGAGGCGACGGCGAGGACCGTTTCGTCCGCCCTGATCGAAGCCAACCTGATGGGACACGACTCGCACGGCGTGATGCGGATCCCCGAATACGTCAAGCGCGTCAAGGACGGAAAGGTCCGGCCCGCCGCCGAGCCCCGCATCCAGGCGGCGCGCGGGGCATCCGCGATCGTCAGCGGCGAGTGGGCCTTCGGCCAGGTCGCGGGCACCGTGGCGATCGACGCCGCGGTCGATCGGGCCCGGGAGTACGGCGTGGGAGCCGTGGCGCTCGTCCGCTGCACCCACCTTGGGCGGGTGGGTGCCTACCCCGAGCGGGCGGCCGCCTCGGACTGCGCGGCGATGGTGTGGGTCGGAGGGTTGGGCGAGGGGCCGGCGGTGCCCCACGGCGGCAGCCGGCCGGCGCTGGGCACCAACCCCGTGTCGTTCGGGTTCCCGGTCGAAGACGACCACCCGGCGGTCCTCGACTTCGCGACGACCGCGGTGGCGGCCGGCAAGGTGAGGGTGGCGCTGGACGCGCACAAGGCGCTCCCGCCCGGGTGCATCGTCGACAGTCTGGGACGCCCGACCACGGATCCCAACGAGTTCATGAACGGCGGAGGGCTGATGCCGTTCGGCGGCCATAAAGGATTTGCCATGTCGGTGATGGCGGAGCTGTTCGGACAGGCCCTGACCGGGGCCGATCAGCCCGGGGGACCGGACGAAGAGGTGTTCCGGCGATCGGGCGCGTTGTTCGTCGCGGTCTACGTCGGGGCGTTTCGCCCGGCGGAGCGGGCGAAGCAGGTCGCCAAGACCCTCGTCACCCGTTTGCGCGCGGTCCCCCCGGCGCAGGGGGTGGAATGTGTGCAGACCCCCGGGGAGCCGGAGGCGAGAACGCGCCGCCAGCGCACGGCCGGGGGCATCGAAGTCCCCGAGGATACCTGGCGGGCGATCGTGAAGGCCGCGGAGTCCGTCGGGCTCTCGGGGCAGGACCTTCCCGCGCCGGCGGCCTCGCCCCGGTGACGCGGCGGAGGCCCGGTCCGCGCCGGGGCGACGTGCGCCCACCGGGGGGCCTTCGACGCCGTGGTCCCTCCCCGACTTGAGATCGGCACCTCGGATGGGAGTCCGGGCGTGTTCTCTCGGCCGCGGCAAGGGGTGATCGTCGTCGCGCCGTCCCATGCCTGATCCCGCCGCGCCGCAGGGGCGGTGGGCGGCCCTCGCGTTGATCGCCGTGGCGCAGATCGGGGCGATGAGCACGTGGTTCAGCGCGGCCGCGGTTGCCCCGTCGCTGGCGCGGGAGTGGCATTTGACCGCCGCCGCCGTGGCCCTGCTCACGGTCGCCGTCCAGGTGGGCTTCGTCGCCGGCGCGCTGGCGTCCGCGATCACCGGGATCGCCGACATCGTCTCGACCCGCGCGGTGTTTGTGGTCAGCGCGCTCGCCGCCGCGGCCGCGAACGCGCTCCTTCCGGCCACGGCCGGCGACCTCCGGGTGGCCATCCCCCTGCGGTTGGTCTTGGGCGGGTGTCTCGCCGGAGTCTACCCGACGGGGATGAAGCTGATGACCGGGTGGTTCCGCCAGGGGCGGGGGTTTGCGATCGGCGTGCTGGTGGGGGCTCTGACGCTGGGATCGGCGTCCCCGCACCTCATCGCCGGAATCGGGTTGTCGGGGGCCTTCGCCTGGCAGACGGTGATCGTCGTCACCAGCCTCGGGGCGGTGGCCTCGGCCGCGATCGTTGCGGGGTTCGCCCGCTCGGGCCCCTTTGAGGCGCCTTCGGCGAGGTTGGATCTCGGCTGGGCCCTCCGCTCGCTCCGCGACCCGGCGATCCGGCTCGCCAACCTGGGCTATTTCGGGCACATGTGGGAGCTCTACGCGATGTGGACATGGATCCCGGCGTTTCTCTTCGCCAGTTATCTGGCGTCGGGCGTTGGAGGAGGGACGGGGGCGGCGGCCGGCCGGCTCGCGAGCATGGCGGCGGCGACCGTGATTGGCCTCGGCGCGTTCGGCTGCGTGGCGGCCGGCCTGCTGGCGGATCGCGTGGGGCGAACGGTGATCACCGCCACGGCGATGGCGATCAGCGGCAGCTGCGCGGTGCTCACCGGGCTGCTGTTCGCGAGTCCTCCGCTGCTCGTCACCGTGATCGCGGTGGTGTGGGGGGTCAGCGTCATCGCCGACTCGGCGCAGTTCTCCGCTTCGATCAGCGAACTCGCGGAGCCGCACCGCGTCGGCAGCGCGCTGGCCCTCCAGACGGCCCTCGGGTTCTTGCTCACCGCCGTGAGCATCCAGGTGCTCCCGTTCGTGCTGCGGGTGGGGGGGTGGTCCGCGGCGTTTACCACCCTGGCGATCGGGCCGGCGTTGGGCATGGTGGCGATGCTCCGCCTTCGCACCCGCCCCGAGGCGGCACGGCTGGCCGGCGGACGCCGGTAGCGCGGCGACTCCCGCGAGATGCCGGGTCGATCCGTGGAGTGAGCCCCGGGTTGGGGAGGAGTACGCCGCATGCAAGAGAAGGTAAGCGGCGGGGCGCCGCATCGGCGCCCGGAGGGCGTTGCGCTTGAAATCGGACGTGTCCAATCTCGGGCTGGTCGCGCAGGGATGGCAACGGATCTCGTGGGCGGACGGGGAGATGCCCGTGCTCCGGCTGATCCGCGACCGATTCGCCCGCGAACGGCCGCTGGAGGGCCTCCGGGTCGCGGCGTGTCTGCACGTCACGACCGAGACCGCCAATCTCATGCGCACGCTCCAGGCGGGCGGCGCGTCCCTGGCGCTCTGCGCGAGCAATCCCCTCTCCACGCAGGACGACGTGGCCGCGGCGCTGGTCGAGCACGCCCACCTGTCGGTGTTCGCGCGCAAGGGTGAAGACCGCGACACCTACTATCGGCACATCGACCAGGCGCTGGAGACCCGTCCCAACGTGACGATGGACGATGGGGCGGACCTCGTCTCCGTCCTGCACAGCACGCAGACGGACCGGCTGCGCGACGTGATCGCCGGCACGGAGGAGACCACCACCGGGGTGATCCGGCTGCGGAGCATGGCGCAGGCCAAGGCGCTGCGCTATCCGATCGTCGCGGTCAACGATGCCAACACGAAGCATCTCTTCGACAACCGGTACGGGACCGGGCAGTCGGCGATCGACGGGCTGATCCGGGCCACCAACCTGCTGCTCGCCGGGCGCACCATCGCCGTGGCGGGGTACGGAAGCTGCGGCCGCGGGCTCGCCACGCGGGCGAAGGGCATGGGCGCGCAGGTGGTGGTGACCGAGGTGGACCCGCTGCGGGCACTCGAAGCCCATATGGATGGCTACCGGGTGCTGCCGATGCTGGAGGCCGCGCGGATCTCGGACGTATTGCTCACCGTCACCGGGGATACCGGGGTAATCCGCCGCGAGCATTTTGAGGTGATGAAAGATCGGGCGATCGTGGGAAACGCCGGGCACTTCAACGTGGAAATCGACCTTCCGGTTCTCGCCGACCTCGCCGTGGAGCGGCGGCCCGTTCGAGAATACGTGGAGGAGTTCCGCCTTGCGGACGGCCGGCGGATCTACGTGCTGGCGGATGGACGGCTGCTCAATCTCGCCGCGGCCGAGGGCCACCCCGCGGCGGTGATGGACATGAGCTTTGCGAACCAAGCGTTGGCCCTGGAATATCTCGCCCGCCACGGACGGACCCTCGCCCCGGACGTCTACCCCGTTCCATCCGAGATCGACCAGCAAGTGGCCGCGCTCAAGCTCAGCGCCGAGGGCATCGCCATCGACACGTTGACCGAACAGCAGGAGCGGTACCTGCGGTCGTGGCAGGAAGGTACGTAATCGTCGCTGGGAGGGAGCATCGTGAATAGGGACACGTCGCCCGCCGGGGCCGGGCTGGCCGATCGGATGGGAAAGCTCGGCACGGAGACGGCGTTTGAGGTGCTGGCGCGGGCGAAGGCCCTCGAGGCCGAGGGTCGGTCGATCATCCACCTGGAGATCGGGGAGCCGGACTTCGACACGCCGGCGCACATCAAGGAAGCGGCGATCCGAGCCCTCCGAGACGGCTACACGCACTACACGCCCGCCGCGGGTATCCTCGAGGCGCGCGAGGCGATCGCGGAGCATGTGGGCGCGCGCCGGGGGATCACCGTCTCGCCGGACGAGGTGGTCATCACCCCGGGGGCCAAACCCGTCATGTTCTTCCTCGTGATGATGCTGGTCAACCCCGGCGACGAGGTCATCTTTCCCGATCCCGGGTTTCCGATCTACGAGTCGGTGGCCCGATTCGTCGGGGCGCGTGCCGTGCCTTGGGTCCTGCGCGAGGATCGCCAGTTTCGCGCGGATCCCGAGGAGCTTCGTGCGCTGATCACGCCTCGGACGAGGCTGATCATCCTCAACTCTCCCCACAACCCGACGGCCAGCGTGCTGTCGCGGGCGGATCTGGGGGCGATTGCGGAGATCGTCCGCGGTCGACCGATCACGGTGCTCGCCGACGAAATCTACAACCGCATCCTCTACGAAGGGACGTTTGTCAGCCTGGCCAGCCTCCCGGAGATGCGTTCCCAGACGGTGATCCTCGATGGGTTCAGCAAGACCTACGCGATGACCGGATGGCGGCTCGGGTACGGGGTGATGCCGACCCAACTCGCCGCTCGGATGACGCAGTTGATGGTCAACTCCAACTCCTGCACCGCGGCATTCACGCAGATGGCGGGGGTCGCCGCGCTGCGCGGACCGCAGGAGTGCGTCGACCGGATGGTCGCCGAATTCCGTCGCCGCCGCGACGTGATCGTCTCCGGGCTCAACGGTCTGCCGGGTGTGACCTGCCTCCGCCCGCCCGGGGCCTTCTATGCGTTCCCGAACGTGCGCGCGATCGACGCCGACGCGGGGCGGCTTCAGGATGCGCTGCTCCGCGACGCCGGCGTGGCGGTGCTCTCCGGCTCCGCGTTCGGCGGGCACGGCCAGGGGTACCTGCGCCTGAGCTACGCGAACTCCGTCGAGGCCATCACCGAGGCCCTGGCGCGGATCCGGCAGGCGCTTCCCCGCTACGCGCCGCGTCCGACGGCGTGATGCGGGTGTCGCAGCCGCGGTGACGGGCGCCGCGTCGCTGGTGCGGTTGATCAGGCGGGGACGTAGACGTGTGCGTCGAGGGCGCGCCCCTCGATGGTGTGGACGCTGACCACGATTCGCCGGTAGTGATCTCCCTCGTACGCATCGAGGATCCGGAGCGCTTCCGCGTCGATCCCATCGAGCAGTTTTCCGGCGACGTGCGTGCCGGGGCACGCCCGAATCACCGGATAGCCGATGGCCGGGTCGAATGCCCGCTCGTATCCCTGGAGGATCGCGGGGCGCCCAAACACATGGTGGCCCAGGAGCCCCTGGACCACCGCGTCATCCTTGAGGGTGCCGTAGACAAAGAGCCGCGAAACCGCTAGACCACCCGGCCCCGCTGGTGCAGCCACTGACGGACCGCCTCGTGCGCCGCTTCCCACCCCTCACGGAAGGCTTCCCGAGCGACCGACGCAGTATCCTCGCGTCCGCCGTGGTGCCTGGCCGCCGCGCCGGGCCGCGCTTCCCCGGTCGGGGCCAGGTCCTCGCACCGCATCCGCTCCAGGGCCGCGCGGAGTTCCTCGGGAGCGATGCTCCGCCCGATCTCGACGGGGAGATGCTCCATGCGGTGCAGGAGCTCGAGGTGGCGCTGGATGGCCTTCGTGTCCAGCGAATCCACGGCATCTTGAATCGACTCGATCCGTCCCTTGGCCGGGCGTTCTCGGTAGCCCTCGATGAAGTACGCCGGCGGCTGGTTCAACGCCTCGCACAGCCGCATGAACGTTTCGAACTTGGGAAGGGCCTTTCCCCGTTCCCAGTCGCCCACCGCCACGCCGCTTCGGAGGCCGAGGCGCGTGGCCAATTGCGCCTGGCTGATGTGCGCCGCTTGCCTTGCTTCGTGCACCCGGCTGCCAAAGGCGCGCCGCAACTCGATCACGGGCCGCTGATCCATAGGCTCATTCTAGGGGACGTTCCGTGAAAGTGCAATCCCGCGCCGCTCAGAACAGCCGCCCCTGCACGCGGGGTCGCTGAATCTGACGGACCGCCTTGCGCGCGGCGTCGAAGGTGAGACCGTCGTTCGTCATCAACCGGTGGATCAACTTGCCGTCGTGGCCGGGCCGGAATCGGGCGCCCCGAGTGATCGTCTGCTCGCCGCAGCCGCAGAGACACAACTCTCCGCGCCCGTCGCGACCGCGAACGATCGACGAGTGGCGGCGGAGCCACCGCTGCAACTCCGCCTCGTCGACCCGCCAGGCCCGGCCGACGCGGACGGAGGGAAGTTCGCCCCGCCGCAGGAGGCGATGGATCGCCGCCGCGGAAACGCGAAGCAACTCCGCAACCTCCTGGGGGGTGAGAAACCGCTTCGTCATGCCCCGTGTGTTTGGCGGTCGGATCGGTGTCTCCCTTCCGCCGCGTGCCGGCGGGAAACCCGGCCCCGGA